>JALSKH010000131.1 GCA_026988975.1 Campylobacteraceae bacterium | reverse complement strand
TCTTTTTTTTGGTAATCACTTACATAGTTACAACTAGAAGCTTTATGCCTAAAGTTGCCTTTAAAAGGGGTATGAGCATAGTCTCTGTCATCCTTATTGCTTTTATACTCTTTCACTACTATATAACTACACAGCGAATGCAAACAATAGCAAAAGAGTTCAACAAAGGCAAAACAATACTTTGCGAAAACAAAGAGAGGCTCAAAGGAAGCCAATCCGTAATCATCAATAAAAAAGCTGGTTGGGTTTTGAAAGATGGTATATTTACAAATCCTGATTTTTACAGAGGATTTCATAGCGCTAGATGCGCGGTAGGGCTATAAAATGACTCAAGAGATACTCTCAATAATACAAAAAAGTTTTCCATTGGTGCCAAGACCATTTAAAGCTATAGGAGACAAGCTAAGCGTTGGTGAAGACGAAATCATAAAAATCTTAAAAGAGGAGAAAGAGAAAGGAATAATTCGTCAAACTTCTGCTATATTTGATACAAAAAGATTAGGTTATAGCTCATCTTTAGTTGCCTTTAAGATTGATGAAGACGAGATAGATAGTGCCGTAAAAATCCTAAACTCACACCCTGGAATCTCTCATAATTATGAAAGAAATCATGAGTTTAACATATGGTTTACCATAGCAGTTGAGCCACAAAGCAGATTTGGATTGCAAAAGAGTGTAGAGATTCTTGCAAAATTAACAAATGCACGGGACTACATCACTCTACCCACTCTGAAACTGTTTAAAATCTCTGTAAAACTAAATACAACAGGAAAAGACAGACAAAGAGAGAAAGTAAAAAAAGTAAAAAATCTAAACATATCATTGACGCCTCTTCATAAAAAAGTGATAAAAGCAGCACAATATGACATAGAGATAGTAGCAGAGCCTTTTAAAAAGATAGTAGATGAGTTAGGCATAGAGTATGAGCAATTTTTCGAGATTTTAAATGAGCTAAAAGATGCGGGAGTTATGAGAAGATTTGCCTCTATACTCAACCACAGAAAAGCTGGTTTCAGTGCAAACGCTATGGTTGTTTGGGATATAGATGAAAAAGATGGTATCCAAATCGGTGAGACTGCTGCCTCTTTTAGCGCTGTTAGCCACTGCTACCTTCGACCCAAATATCCAAATTGGCCATACAATCTCTTCACTATGATTCACGGTAAAACAGAGAAAGAGACCAACAATATCATTCAAGAGATAGCTTCACAGATACAAAGCAATTCACATATACCACTATACTCCACAAGAGAGTTCAAAAAAGTTAGAATAGAGTATTTTACTCCCAAATTTAAAAATTGGGAAGAAAATATTGATAAAGGTCAATAGCTTTATAAGATTCTTAAGATATAATACTTATAATTTTTATAAGGAGGAAAAATATGACTTTTGAAAGTTCAATTGAATTGCTTAAGTTTCATAATGTTGCTTATACTATCTATGCATTTATGATTATATCGATCGTAGCATGGTTTGGCTATAACTTAACAAGAGAAAAAAAAGCAAAGTCATTTGTTAGAATACCATTTTATGCGTATATTGCATTTTTGGTAATAGGCGGTGTGGGGCATCACATCTTTACATACAATACGATACCATGGGTATCTGAGGATATAGGAAGAGACAATATCACACCAGATCAAAGCTTCAACTTCGAGATCAAAGATCACAAATGGATGCTTCCAAAAGAGAAGATTAACATCAAGTGTGGTCAAAAAGTTATGTTTCATGTTAAAAGTGATGATTTGACTTATGGTTTTGGTCTATTTAGACAAGATGGAACTATGGTAATGCAGATGCAAGTAGATCCGGGCTCTCCAAATGAGATTCTTTGGACATTTAACCATAATGGAGTTTTTGATTTAACTTCAACTGAATATTCAGGTCCTGCACAATATGACGAAGAGGGAAATGATTTGATGAAAGTAAAAAAATTAGTTAGAGTAACAGGATGCACAGGAGGTCAAAAATGAGTTTTGCAAAAAATCTAATAAGTGGGACAAACTTTGA
>JALSKH010000130.1 GCA_026988975.1 Campylobacteraceae bacterium | reverse complement strand
AAAAAGGTTTAGGCGAAAAAGACCGCATCTATCTAGTGGCTGCAACCATAATGGCGACTATTGGCATACCTGGGAAAGTGCCTATCTTAGAAAAAGAGGAGCTAAAGTCACAAGCATTTGAAGGTGGAAGAGATGGTGACATTTTACTTGGGCGTATCAAAGCGTTTTTGTCTGAAAAAAACATTCCTCAAAAGAAGAAAGATTTTATACTTAGAACACTACAAAATACCCTCACTACTGAAAACATCAATAAAGTAAGCAATGGGGAGAGTCAAGTAAAAAGAGTCTTTTCTAAAATAGTAGATGACATAGGTATATACTATAAAATAGGACTCACCACCGATTTTACAGGAAAGCTTTTTAACGAGATGTACGGTTGGCTAGGCTTCTCACAAGACAAGCTAAATGATGTGGTGCTAACACCCTCATACATAGCAACTCTTTTAGTTAAACTAGCAAGGGTAAACAAAGACTCTTATGTATGGGACTTTGCCACGGGGTCAGCAGGGCTGTTGGTCTCTGCTATGAATGAGATGCTTATAGATGCCAAAGAGAGTATCACATCAGCCGATGAACTGGCAAAAAAACAGCTAAAAATAAAAGCCGAACAGCTTTTAGGGGTGGAGCTACTGTCCGATGTTTATATGTTGGCTATTTTAAATATGATACTTATGGGTGATGGAAGTTCCAACATCTTAAACGAAGACTCGTTTGATTTTGATGGGAAGTATGGCTATGGTAAAACAGATGAAAAGTTCCCTGCTGATGCTTTTGTGTTAAACCCTCCATACTCAGCAGATGGTAATGGTATGAACTTTGTGCAAAATGCACTTGATATGATGAACAAGGGTTATGGGGCTATCATCATACAAAATTCAGCTGGTTCAGGTAAAGCGATAAGTTACAACAAAAAGATACTCAAAAGGCACACCCTCATAGCAAGTATCAAGATGCCTGTAGATATTTTCATCGGTAAGTCAAGTGTGCAGACAAACATTTATGTATTTAGAGTCAATGAGCCACATCATAAAGAGGAGATGGTGAAGTTTATAGACTTCTCAAATGACGGCTACACAAGAACCAACCGTAAAAAAGCAAGTAACAACCTAAAAGATACTGCCAATGCCAAAGAGCGTTACGAAGAAGTAGTAAACTTAGTGCGATTTGGTAAGAGTAAGCTCAACATTTTTAGCGAAAAAGAGTACTATGAAGATACCATAGACCCTGACAATGGTGCAGACTGGAACAAATCAGCCCCAATTGACACTAAGCCAACTTTAGAGGACTTCAAAAAGACAGTAGGTGACTACTTGGCTTGGGAAGTGAGCAACATCTTAAAAGGGCAAGGAGAGAGCCAAGAGCTGGGAAAGTAGAAGCCCTGCTTGATGCTAAGTTAAAAGGTGTTGAGTGGGGTGAGTTTAGAATTGGTGATTTGTTTGAAAAAATAAAGACAAAAAAATTACATTACAAAGCAAATGATTTGCCAAAACAGATCACTGGAAAGCATACATTACCATGTTTAACCTCTAGCTTTCAAAATCAAGGGTTGAACTATTTTGTGCCTAGAGAAGGAGCAACTATTTTAAAGAATGTAATTTCTATTCCTTCAAATAGTGATATTTATCGAGCTTATTTTCAAGCAAATGAATTTACTGTTTTATCAGATGCATATGCGATTCGTTGGATTTTTAATAATCTTACACTATCTAATAATCAATCTTTATTTGTAGTTCAATCAATTAACAAAATAACAGACCTACCAATATATTCATACAAAAATAAATTAGGAGGTTGGAATATTGTAAAAAATAAATATATCCAACTCCCAACCAAAAACAACGAAATAGATTTTGAATTTATGGAAAACTTTATCGCTGAGCTTGAAGCTCAAAAGTTAGAGAGGCTAGAGGCTTATTTGGTAGAGAGTGGTTTAAAAGAGTATCGTTTGAGTGATGAGGAAAATGAGGTTTTAAGGGATTTTGAGAGTGGGAAACTTAACTTTAAAGAGTTTAAAGTGAAAGAACTAT
>JALSKH010000129.1 GCA_026988975.1 Campylobacteraceae bacterium | reverse complement strand
ACAGCTGCCATCACAATCATACCTAATGTTATAATTACATCCATTTTACTTTCCATGATATCTCCTTACTTGACGATAACTTTTTGATCAGAGTTATCTCTAGCTCTCATCTTAAGTGTTTGTGGATTTTTTATAGTATATGGTTTGTTTGCTACTTCTTGTTGTGCTTTGATGCCCCAAACTGTCAATCCTGCCAATATACTCAGTAACAGCACAGTTGCTATCAACATACCAGTAACACCACTTAAACTAAAAACACTTCTATTTGTATTTTCCATCTTCTACTCCTCACTACTCAAAGAGTCAACATAGGTGCCAACTGCTCTTTTTTGGATGTTTGTTAATCTTCCATCATTAAACTTAGGCATTTGTCCGATTGTTCCTAATTTTCCACGGTTAAGAACATCTACAACAAACTGTGCTTTGCCGTAGTCTACGAGTGCTGGCGCACTTCCTCCCATACCTTTTCCATCCATACCATGACAAGCTCCACATGTTGCCCAAAGAGCTTTTCCTTGAGCTACAAGTTCAGGATGTTTACTTTTTCCGCTTTTTGCCAAATCTTGAACTATATAAGCTGCAACTGCTGTTGCACTCGCTTTATCCAAAAGACCTGCTGGCATTTCACCTAGTGCATAGCCCTGACCTTTTGAACCTTTCAGAACTATATTTACTATATGCTCTTCTGAGCCCCATGTGGTAAGATCTGCTGCTTTTCCGCCCATGCCGTCACCTGTGATACCATGACAAGGTGCACACTGTACTAAAAATACACCCTCTCCCATGCCCATCAAGGTCTCTTTGTCTGGATTTGCCCATTTACTCTCAAATCTTGCTGTATAATCCTTTACTTCATCGTTATACTGCCCTATTTGTGAAAAAGTCGCTAGTGGGTAACCCATAAAAAAGTACCAAAGTCCCCAGACTATTGTACCTACATAAGCAAGAGACCAACCATATGGAAGCTCATTGCTATACTCGCCAATGCCATCCCAATTATCTCCTGTTAACTCACCTGTAGCTTTGTCGGTTTTCATCTGTTTGATGTACTTACCAGCAACACCGACGGTGAGAATTATAATAGCTGCTGCACCTATTAGTGTCAGCAAATTAACATTATCATTCAGCCAATTCATTTTTAACGCTCCTTATTATCTTTTGCATCGTTCTGTGGATCTTTCGCTTCTACTAAAGTATCATCTATCTCATCATTTAGAGCCATGTTAGAGTACTTTTCATAATCTTTTACTCCGTCTCTTTGTGATTTGTAAAGATGATATATATAGGCATAGAGTCCTATCGTAATGATAAAAATCATACTCACATAACCCCAGCCCTGTATATTTCTTATAAACTCCATATCCACAACTATATCCTTATTTTAAACCATTCATATATGCAATTAATGCCACAATCTCTTTAATGTTTCCATTTTTATATGCATCTTTTACATCTTGATTTTTCATACCTGCTACAATCTTACCAGCATCTGCAAATACCGCTTTCTTAGCTTGAGCAAATGTGCCGAGTTTTGGCATACCTGGTTTATCATAAGGAACATCAAAAACTTTCTTAACTGTTTCAGCCTCTGCATAAGCAGTATCTAAATCAATATTTTTCTTAAACAAAAATGGATACTTAGGCATAACAGAACCTGGCACAACAGCTGCTGGATTTAACATATGATTTTCATGCCAATCAGTTGTTCTATAGTTTCCAACTCTGTGAAGATCTGGACCAATTCTTCTGCTTCCCCAAAGAAATGGTCTATCATACGCATACTCACCACTTAGTGAATACTTTCCATATCTATCTGTTTCAGATTTAAATGGACGAATCAGCTGTGAATGGCAAGTGTTACAACCATTTTGTATATATACTTGTCTTCCTGCTATCTGCAATACTGTGTATGGTTTTGTACCTTTAAGAGGTCTTGCACTCTCCATAAAATCAGGTAAAATAGTTACTATACCTGCATAAGCGATAACCAAAAATACACCTACTGCAAAAAAGAATGGATTTTTTTCTAACCAATGAAACATCTTATACCCCCTTACGCCATAGGTGTAGCATATTGAGGTTCTTTCTCAATAGCTTTGCTTGAAGTTGCTGTTTTATAGATGTTATATGCCCACATAAACACACCTATCAAATAAAACGAACCGCCGACTGCTCTTAGTGTCCAGTATGGGTGTAAAACTTCTACTGTATCTATAAATGAGTAAGCTAAGTTACCATATTGATCAGTTGCTCTCCACATCATACCTTGAGTGATACCTGATATCCACATGCTGGTAAAGTACATAACGATACCTGTTGTTTGAAGCCAAAACTGAGCCTCAACAAGTTTTTTACTATATATCTCTTTTTTAAACATTCTTGGAGCCATGTGAAAAATTGCTCCGATAATCATAAATCCAACCCAACCAAGAGTACCATCATGAACATGTCCAGGAATCCAATCAGTAAAGTGCGCTAGAGCATTTACGGATTTGATAGCTTGGATAGGACCTTCAAGTGTACTAAGCATATAGAAAGTTGAAGCTAATACATAAAATTTAACTAATGGATTCTCTTTTAACTGTCCCCACTCACCTTTCATGGTAAGAAGCATATTTATAGCACTTCCCCAAGATGGAAGAATTAAAATAATAGAGAAGATTGAAGCCATTGTCTGAACCCAATCAGGAACAGTTGAGTAAAGAAGGTGGTGACCACCAGCCCAAAGATATACAAACATCAATCCCCAGAAACTAAGAAGTGAAAGTTTGTATGAAAATACCGGCTGACCTGACTCTTTTGGTAAAAAGTAGTAAATCATAGCGATAATCGGCACTGTGAAAACAAATGCAACCGCATTGTGCCCATACCACCACTGTACCATCGCGTCATTGCTTCCTGCATACATCGAAACAGAGTGGAACCAATTTCCCATGCCTGAAACAAAGTATGTTGGAACTTCCATATTATTGAAAACATACAACATAGCAACACCTAAAAATGTAGCTATATAGTACCAAACAGAGATATAAAGCACTTTTTCTCTTCTTATTCCGATAAGACCAAAGATACTTACGCCCCATAAAACCCACACTACAACGATAGCTATATCTACCGGCCACTCAAACTCAGCATACTCTTTTGAAGTAGTATAACCCAAAGCTAGAGAGACAACGGCTACTGCCACACCTATAATATATAGCCAAAACTGTAGTTTTCCTATAAACATCAAAAACTTTGACTCTGCCATAGAAACTTTTAAAACTCTTTGCCCTACATAGAACCAAGTAGCAAAGATTCCACTTACCGTAAAACCAAACGCAACACCATCAGTATGTATAGGTCTTAGCCTTCCAAAAGTTCCATACTCACCAAATAGATTGTTCAGTTCTGGAAAAGCCAATTGAAATGCTATGAGAACACCCACGCTCATACCCACAATTCCAAGCACGATTGCTGAAATTGTAAAGTATTTTGCAACTGTATAGTCATAGTTAATCGCATTACTAGACTGCATCAATTCCTCCTAAAATATATTTTTATGTCACACAAATATCACATAATTATTAGAATTATAGTACAAACTTAATACAAAAAAGCTTAATAGGATTAAATTTGTATTAAATAAATATTAAATTTAAAAGTTAATTTTATATCCGAGTCCAGGAACATTTTGTATAAAGTCTTTATCTGTCTTTTCCCTAACTCTCTTTACAAATGTCCTTATGGCTGCATCGCTTACCTTCTTGTTTGTCCAAACATACTTTTTAAGCTCTTCATGCAAGACAAATGCCCCTAAATTTTTCACCAAAATAGATATAAACAGAAGCTCTTTTCTTGTCAATGGTATAATTTTTTCATCTTGCACAAGAACTCTAGCTGTTTTATCAAAAGCATATCCTCTTCCTAGTTCAACCATATCATCAATGGATAGTATATCTTTGGATATATGTCCAAGCGTACTCAAAAGTTCATCTGTGTCAATGGGCTTCATAAGGTACTTATCTATACCTATATTTATAGCGCTCATCAATCTCTCTTTTTCATCAAAGGCACTCAGCACTACGATGGGCGTATCTCTGGAGATATTTTTGATCTCTTTAGACATCTCAAGTCCATCAACTATAGGCATCATGATGTCTGTAATGACGATATCCGGTCTATATTTTTGAAACTTTTTCAAACCTTCACTGCCGTCACGAGCCATAATGAACTTTTTAAATTCGTCACTGATAGCTCTGCTCAATGCTGTTCTTATACTCTCTTCATCTTCAACAAATAAAACGGTTAGATTTGATAAATTGCTCATATTATTCTCCTGCTGGTATTTTTATCTCAAAAGTTGCACCGTCTGCGTGATTGCAAACTTTTATGCTCCCTCTCATACTTTTTGTCACTATCATTTCACTCATATATAGCCCCAAACCTGTACCCTGACTCGAGTGTTTTGTCGTGAAGTAGGGGTCAAATATCTTATCTATTATATTTTCATCTATCCCTTTTGCATTATCACTAAATAGTATGACTATATTTTTATCGTGGTTGATATTTACATCTATCTTTATATCTCTTGCCTCTATCTTTCTTTGGTTAAAAGCATCTTTTGAGTTATTTATGAGATTTAACAAAACCTGTGTAAATTCATTGAAATACCCCTCTATCCACACTTGCTTGTGATGTTTCACCTCTACATGTAGAGCATGTCTTTGGATAGTTCCTTGCAACATCCTCAAAAGCTCATCAATTGCATCTTTTACAAGAAACTTCTCTTTTTCTTTATTTGGACTAAAAAAGTTTCTAAAATCCTCTATGGTATGCGACATTCTTTTGATCACATCTTTAGAGTGTTCATAACTCTGCAAAAACTCATCCTCTTTACACTTTGAAAAACTCTTTTTCATATCATAAATCGTGATGCCTAGCTCATTTAAAGGTTGCCTCCATTGGTGAGCTATATTGCCTATCATCTCTCCCATGGAGGCAAGTCTTGATTGTTGAAACATAAATCTATCTTTGGCTTGCATCTGCTTTGACAACTCTATCGCTTCGGTTACATCATACCTTATGGCTATAAACTCCTCTATCTCCCCATTTTTATCTAAAATAGGTATAACAGTAGTATTTACATAAAGAGTCTTTCCGTTTTTTGAGAGATTTTTCACCATAGCTTTATATGTTTTTTTGGCCAAAATCGTATCCCAAAGAGATTTAAATATCTCCTTTGGAACATCAGGATGCCTTACTATATTGTGATTTTTTCCTATCAGTTCATCTTTGGTGTATTCAAAGATTTTGCAAAATTCATCATTTACAAAAGTTATTATACCGTTTATATCTGTTTTAGAGACTATATTGCTCTGTTCTATCGCACTTTTGTACTGAGCTAGGGTCATTTTAGCCCACTTATAGCTGACATATACCCTAGATACGCCATATATACACCGTAGAGCATGATCACTATCGAAGCAATTTTTATCATTATCTCTCTAAAACTGCCACCTTTTAAAAAACCGACTATATATCCAAATCCTAAAAGTGCAGGCATTGTAGAGATACCAAATACAAACATAGTAACCCCGCCCCAAAAAACAGAGCCAGTTGCAGCTGCTGAGACTGCAAAAAAGTAAACTAATCCACAAGGCAAGAAACCATTTAATGCGCCAAGACCGTAAAAACTAAATATACTTTTAGAATGCAACAGACTTGAAAATATCTTTTTGACAAAAGAGTTTGTAGCAAGTGAAGACTCCAAAGAGGTCAAAAATCTGATTTTCCCCATCAATGAAAGACCCATCAAAACCATAAAAAGTCCAATAAAAAAGTAAAAGTACCCCATAGATGTTTTAGAAAAAGCAACAACACTTCCTAAAAATCCAGAAGCCATACCTATCAAAACATAAGATGAGATTCTTCCAAGACTATAAAATGCATGACTTACGAGCTGTCTTGTTTTTGAAGATTTTGCATCAATTTTAGAGCTACTGTATGCTACTATAAAACCTCCGCACATACCGATACAATGTCCTAAACTTCCCAAAAATGCTACTATGATTATGGTGGTAAAATTTATAGTATCTATAGAATTTTCCTCTTATATACTCTTTGCGAATTTTTCAAATATATACTTACTGTCATGTGGTCCCGGACTAGCTTCAGGATGGTGTTGTACTGAAAATATCGGCTCGTCATTATAAACAACGCCCTCTATCGTATCATCAAAGAGATTTATATGTGTTACTTTTGCGATTTTGCATATAGACTCAGGCACATTGTAGTTATGGTTTTGCGCTGTTATCTCGACCACTCTGCTGTGCTCATTTCTCACAGGGTGATTTCCACCATGCTGACCAAAAGCCAGCTTATATGTTGGATGACCATGTGCGATGCTAAGAAGCTGATGTCCAAGGCAAATAGCGAACATAGGGATTTTAGCCTCTACCAATTTTTTTATCTTGGCAACCTCTTTTTTGTAGTACATCGGGTCTCCCGGACCATTTGAGAGAAAAATCGCATCCATCTGTGCATCTTTGTATCTTGCTATCAAACTCTCTGCATCAAAATCACTAGGAATAACCTCAACTTCGAGTCCAACTTCACAAAGCTCATTTAGTATATTTCTTTTCACGCCAAAGTCTACAACTATAACCTTTTTTTTAGGCTCTTTTTTGATCTCTTTATATCTTAACTCTCTCTCATCCCAAGAGCCACTTTTATGTGTGTAACCCTCTTTTGTGCTTACTTCTTGTATAAAATCCACCTCTTCAATGCGTGGATATGACTCTAGTATCTTTTTAAGTTCATTTTTGTTTGAAATTTCAGTTGAAGCGATCATCATCTTTGCACCAAAGTCTCTGATATTTTTTGTCAGATATCTAGTATCTATATCACAAATCCCTATAGCTTCATTTTTCTCTAAAAAATTGTCCAATGAATCTTGAGCTCTAAAGTTGGAGTAGTTTTTATTGAAACTTCGCACAATCATACCACTAGCATGTATGCGTTTACTCTCCATGTCATCATCATTAACACCGACGATTCCGATTTCAGGCATAGTGAAAACAACAAATTGTCCAGCATAGCTAGGGTCGCTCATGATCTCTTGATAACCACTCATGGATGTATTAAAAACTATCTCACCGACTCTAGTTCCCTCACTGCCGAAACTACTAGCTTCCAAAAAAGTACCATCTTCGATATATATCCATGCTTTTTTCAAACTCATAATGCCATGCCTCTTCTCTTCAGCTCCTCTTCATAGAGTTTTTCAAAAACCATATCATACTCAACTGAGCCTGGTATAAGCTTTCTCTTATAGTTTTCGATTTGGTCAGCCACAGCATCTTCTATACCCTCAAAATTTTCCAAATAGTTCTCGATAGAGGTATATATAACATTTTTTACTCTATTTTCAGAGACGGAATAATCTATAAGATCATCTTTCCAAAGAGTCTCGAGAATTTTATGCGAAACATCACTAAATCTATCTTCATAGGATAAAATCACACCATACTCTTTGGCAAGTTTTTTCTTTATAAGCCAAAACATACTTCTTCTATCAACTTGGCGAAACTCTATCTCATCATCGTTGTCATCGAGTATATCATCAACTCTCTCTTCAAGAGCTATCTCTTTTTTTATATCTTCTTCTAAGATTTCTCTAGAGATTTTAGCAATCGGCTCTAAGCCTTGCAACAATTTTATAAATCCACTATTTAACATATCAATTGCGATTTTATTTGCAATATAGGGAGCATGAGGCAATCTAACTTTCATCACTCAACCTTACTTTTTTATTTTTAAGTACCTAGCCAAGAGAAACACCAACTAATAGAAGTTCAAAAAGAGTGCATATGCAAGGCAAAAACTTGTAGGTGTACTTATTGTACATCAAAAGTTTTTAACGAAGTCAGATGTGCTCTTTTTGAGCTTCCCTACGGGCGAAAAGATAACGGCACGATTACTGCGTTAGATTTTCTTGAATTACCTACGGGTAGTCCTACTAAAATCTGCCTTGTACTCGCACCGTTCTCTTTTTGCTATTAGTTGGTGTGTCTCTTGGCTAGGTACTTATGTATTCTATCTAAAGTAAGGTAAATATCTGTTTATAGCAAAAAATGTCACAAAAATAGCTCTACATGTAGAGCTATTTGAAAATCAAAAAACATCCTACTAGCACCATAACTCCTCCTGCGGTGCGATTTAGTATCATCTGTGTTTTTGGTTTTTTGATTAACTCTTTTGCTCTTGATGCGAAATATGCGTAGAAAAAAAGTATACTGCTAAGTGTTGCTAGCACCAAAAAGACAACCAGAACTACATCACTTCCATTTAGCTTTGAAAGGTCTATAAAAGTGGGCAAGAAACCGACATAAAAGACTATGACTTTTGGATTACTTAGAGTTATAGCTAATCCTGCGGTAAAATCCAAAAAAAGTGTGCTGTTTTTTTGAGAGGCTACGTCAAAATGAGAAGTTTTAGCCATAAATATTTTAAAGCCAAGATATACCAAGTAAATACCACCGATAATTTTTATGATGATAAAAAGTGTAGAAAATGTACTTGCGATCACTCCTAAGCCGAATATACTTAAAAGCAGAAAAATTATATCGCCTAAAACCATGCCAATCGACATGAAGATTGCATGTTTAAACCCTGAACTAAGAGCTTTTGAGATGACTGCCAAAGTTCCAGGTCCCGGTGTCGCCATAAATACAAATGCTGCTGCGATAAAAGCAAAAATTGTAAAGATACTCAATTAGAGCTATCTTTTGGTAGAATTTGTATCAAATGGGGGACCCTGTCTGAGTCTTAGTGTGATTTTGGATGCTTTTTGTGGATCCATCTTGGCAAAAATCTTCGATATCTTTTTTGCGGGTAGAGTGAAAATGATAGCTGAAGCTTCGTTTGTATTCATATCTTCAAAAACACTTGCTGCTGCTGAGTCTTTCATCTTGGTATAAGTTTCACTTATTTTGTCATTTTTTGCACTTTTTATGATTTCTAAGAGTTTTTTGTTTTGGGCTATCAGGTTTTGTATATCTTTCTTCTGCTTATCTAGCTTTGCTTTTCTCTCATCTAGTTTTTTATTCTCTTCATTTATGTGAGCTTTTTGCTTTTCAAAAAGCGCATTTGTGGCAGCTTTTAGTGCTTCTAGAGATTGTCTTGATTCGTCTATTCTCTCTATATTTTTCAGTAGTTCTGATTTTCTAGCTTGAAATACTTGATTACAATCAACCGTAGCCGCATTTACAAAAACTACAAGCGAACATACTAAAAAAATCTTTCTCAATCTCTACTCCTTTTATGCAACATCGTAGATATCTCATCTAACTCTTTTTGCTCATCTTTTTTTATCTTTTGAAGCTTTTTTTTAAGCTCCTCTTCGTGTAGATACTTTATCTTTTCATACTCAAGTTTGGCTTTTTTATACTCTTGTTGCTTCTGCGCCAACTCCAAATCTTTCTGATGCAACTCTTTTGTAAATATATCTTTTTGAGTATTTAAAACTCTTCTTCTAGCTTGAAACTCCACCAGCTCTTTTACGCTTCCAGTTTGTGGAGTTACTAGCTCATCTACAGACAGATAGATTCGTTGTATCTCTCTGCTTATCCTCTTCATCTCTGATTTGATTATAAAAAGTTCACTCTCTATCCTATCTAATTTTTGCTTATTGATTTTAGAAATTTTTAAAAATATGCCCGACATATTTCAAATATCTTACATCAAGATAGTTTCATCTCTATCTGGTCCTGTTGAGATAAGACCTACTTTTGTGCCTGTTATCTCCTCTATCTTTTTGACATAGTCTTTCGCATTTTTAGGTAAATCTTCATATCTATTTGCCCCTTTGGAACCACTCCATCCATCAAACTCTTCGTAAATAGGAGTGATATTTTCAAGCGACTCAGGAAGTGTCTCTACCCTCTTGCCATCTATCTCATAAGCTGTGCAAATCTTCACTTTTTCAAATCCATCAAGTACATCAAGTTTCATGAGAGAGAGTTGATCACACCCGTTTATACGACTAGCGTACTTGACTGCCACTGCATCGAACCAACCACATCTTCTAGCTCGCCCTGTTGTCGTTCCAAACTCATGACCATTTTCGCCCAATCTCTTGCCATCTTCTCCCAAATCTTCCGTTGGAAAAGGTCCATTTCCGACTCTCGTACAGTATGCCTTGACAATTCCTGTAACATTTCCTATGTCTTTCGGACTTAAACCAAGCCCTATACACGCACCCGCACTTATAGTTGATGAACTTGTCACAAAAGGATAAGTACCATGGTCGATATCCAAAAGTGTTCCCTGTGCACCCTCTAAAAGCACTTTTTTGCCCTCGTCCAATGAACTCCATACAAGCGAGGTTGTATCTTCTACAAAAGGTAAAAGCGCCTCTGCAAAACCGTCCAACTCCTCTTTTAACTCATCAAAACCCGGGGTTACTATATCCATAGCTTCAAAAATCGCTCTATATGTTTCAAAATACTCTACCAAATTTTTAGCCAATTTTTCCGTGTCTTTTAACTCGCCGATTCTATGTCCACTTCTCTCTATCTTGCTACCATAAGCTGGTCCTATGCCCCTGCCGGTAGTGCCGATTGCTTTTGCACCTCTTAGCCTCTCTCTTGCTTGGTCTATGAGTATGTGATGGTCTAAAATCATATGTGCTTTATCGCTGATAAAGAGTCTGCCTCGCAAATCTCCAAACTGCTTCATCTCTTCTATCAAAGCTTCAGCAGAGATTACAACGCCATTTCCTATGATATTTATAGCTTTTTCATTAAGAACGCCTGATGGTATAAGGTGAAGAGCTAAAGTTTTATCTCCTACTACTATCGTGTGTCCTGCGTTATGTCCGCCTTGATATCTACATACTACGGCATATTTTTGCGCCATCAAATCAACAATTTTACCTTTTCCCTCATCGCCCCATTGGATTCCAACTATCAAATCTGCTTTATTCGCCATCTTTTCCTACTTTTTCTTTTATAATTTCATCTGTATAAAGAGCAAATCCTGCCGATTTTACTCCATCGCACTCATAAAATCCACCAAGCCCCAAGGTTAGATTTTTTTCGATAAATCTAAAAAAGAGTCCATCATAATATCTCATACGAGCATAGTACAAAGGCGAAAAAACAACTCTGTCATACTCGATCTCTTTACTCATCTCTCTCATCTTGATAAGCTCATTTTTTATCTCTTGCGGTGCTATTTGTATCACTTCGTTTAACTGCTCTAAAGTTTGAGTTTTGACCAATTTATCTAGCCAAGGAATACCAAGAGCAAAAAGTTTTTGTATCTCGCTTCTTTCAAAAACAGAGATATCCAACTCAAACTTTTTGGCTAAAATATTTGGTATATTTATATCACATATCTGCAAAAGAGGCTTAAGCGAAAACTCACCAAACACCAACCCGCTTATCTCTATGGCAAAATCCAAACTTTTAGCTCCGACAAACTCTGAGCCTATCTGGTTTATCTCAAAACTAGGAAACTTAAAAACAGGTTGTATATAAAACCATCTATCCTGAGTTATGCTTCGCCCAAGTCTTTTATTCATCAATCTGACAACATCCATCGTGCTGTCTGCCCTGAGTGAAACTATATGGTTAGAACTATCTGCATATCTTATAAGCTCTTTTTCTGCGATACTTCCATGTTGGTGGTAAGATAAAAAAGGTGTAACAATCTCTCCAAAACCCTTTTTGGAAAATATCTCACTAGCAACACTCTCTATCTCTCTTTTTAGTTTTGCACTATCACCAAAGTAGAGTTTACTCCCTACTGGTATCTCGTGTTCATATATCATTACTTTACCTAACTTAATTTTATAGCGTTTCATTCTATCCAAAAATATCTTTTTGTTTACTTATTATTGGTTTTATATAGAGTAAAGAAATAAAATTATTACACTTTAAAGAAAGCTTTATATTAGTTATATTATAATAAAAACTTATTTAATCAAATATTTAAAGGAATTTTATGAACAGTAAAGATGGTTATTGGAACCCTCTAGTATCTGGTGTTATACTTGGTATTGTGCTATTTATTAGTTTTATGGTTGCTGGTCAAGGTATGGGTGCAAGCGGTGCATTTTCAAGAATCACAGCTCAAATTACATATCTATATGACTCTTCTTTTGCAAATAATCTATATGTTGCAAAATATCTTGGCAAGGGAAATGCTCTGGCAAATTGGACGGTTGTTGAAGTATTTGGTATATTTTTAGGCGGATATTTAAGCGCTATACTTGCAGGAAGGGTTAAGCAAGGCATAGATAAAGCATATAACTACCCTACTTACAAAAGACTCTTTTTTGCTTTTGTAGGTGGTTTTATCATGGCTGGAGCAACAAGACTTGCCAGGGGTTGTACAAGTGGTCAAGCACTCGATGGCGCTGCGACTTTTAGCGTAGGCAGTTGGATCTTTATGCTCGCTGCGTTTGGTACAGGCTTTATAATAGCACCACTGTTTAAAAAACAGTGGGGAATATAAGAAGGTTTATCTATGTATCCACTTTTTACAACCGGCATGATAGACAGCAATCAAAATCTGCTGTATGGCTTGATAATTGGTATCTTATTTGGTGTAGTTTTGGAGCGAACAGGGTTTGGAAGCTCAAAACATATAGCACCGATATTTTACT
The DNA here is from genome assembly GCA_026988975.1 of Campylobacteraceae bacterium. Lineage (GTDB taxonomy): Bacteria > Campylobacterota > Campylobacteria > Campylobacterales > Sulfurospirillaceae > JAADIZ01. The sequence continues at coordinate 38,497 of JALSKH010000129.1, read as the reverse complement.
TCAAAAACTTAAAAGTTTCACAAACTATCGTTTCAGCCATCGTAACATGCGCGACCCTGATAGTCATAGCTTCTTATGCTGGCTGGCTGGATTATACTCAAGTATTTATACCAGAAACTTATATATGGCCTTATCTGCTTGGAGGAGTCCTGTTTGGTGGAGCAATGGTTATGTCTGGATGGTGCCCTGGAACTGCTGTAGTTGGTTTTGCGTCTGGCAAGATTGACGCAGCTGTTTTTATGCTAGGGCTACTGTGTGGAATGTACTTTTACTTCGATATCTACGACTCTATTTCAGATTTTGCAAATAGCGGATATGTCGGGAGATTTACTATTTCTGACTTGATTGGAGGAGATATATATACCTCATCTTTACTTGTTACTATATTTTTAGGTGCTTTTTTAGCCATTTTTATGAATACAATGAAATCGATTAGAGATAAAAAGGAGAAACAATAATGCAAAAACTTTCGATAATAGTCGGCATAGTTTTACTGATAGCAGCTTCGATACTTTCTTATGTGTCAGCAAACAATGGCGCAAAAATGTTAGCCAAAAGAGATGCAATAGTGATGAAGTATGTAAATGCTTCAGATGATGCACTGGAAAATGAAGATATACCAAATGCTATAAAATATGCGAAATTAGCTATACAAGCTGATCCAAAAAGCCAAAAAGGGTATGTATGCTACAAAAATGCGATGGATGAAAAATACCAAGCAGATGGTGGCGATTCACCACAAGCAGACTCATCAGGCGATGCTTCTATGGGTTGCTAAGCTCTCGAACATTTGAGCCAAAAGGCTCAAATGTTTTTCTTATAAACCAACATTTTTCCATATCTCAAGCCCCAAACTATAAATAAAATCAGCCATGCTGTGACAGATATATCAAAAAGTGGTTCCAACTTTAAATCAAAAGCTATACTTACACTGTACAACACCCTTAAAAGTAAAACTACCTGCACAAATAAAAATATATTTTTTGCAAAGCTATCTGTATGAGGAGGCTGTCCCGAATGCCCAAGTATAACTCTTGTTCCAAATCCCACAAAAACTGTACTTAGAAATCCAAGTGATAAAAAATGAATACCCATAAAATAGAAATTTATACCCCAAACAGACTCAACCAAAAGAGTTAAACCAGAGATCAAAAAAGCAACAGGTAGCCAAAAAAGACCAAGATGCAAAACCCACAAAATCGCCGGAGAGTTAAACGAAGGAAGTTTCCATCTTAAAAACTCTCTTAACATATATATCCCTATACACAGATCCAAAATAGCTTCAAAAATTTTCACATAGCCGAGTGTATCATAAAAACTTGCTATAGTTTTAAAGATAAAAAGAGTAAATATCATACCTACAAACCTAGGATCTTTCGGCTCTAAAGAGTGTGAGAAAAAAGGTATCATTCTTTGAGCGACACTAAAAGTCAAAAATATAAGATACATGTAAAACGAGATATTTATAGCAAATCTTAAATCCAAGATACCAAACAAATAGAGCAGAAAAAGTGCTTCACCCAAAAGCCCAAAAAAGTTTGCTATTAAAATCCAAAAAGAATCTTTTTTATTTATGCTTTTGCCATTTTTAAAGATAAGATATAGTTTTCCAACAACAAAGAGATGCGAAACCAAAAGAGCAAACAGCCCTATTTTTACCAGATTAATCGAGCTAAATATTCCTACCAAAAATAAAAACTCAAAGATAACATTAGCAAAAAATATCTTCAGATAGTAGCTTTTATGAACGATCTGGGCTTGATTAAATCTTGGAAATGTTGTGAACAAAAAACCGGTAAAAAAGTTGCTAAAAACCAAGAACATAAGACTATATACATGAAGAAATGTAACGCTAATAGTTATATCCACCAAAGATCTGTAAGCCAGAGCAAACAGACTCATAAAAACTACGGCATTTATGATACCTAAAAGAAAAAATGGCTGGTGAGGTTGTGAAAGGAAATAGTTCTCTCTTTTTACGCTTTTTGAAAAAATCATCAAACTATCTCACTCAGCATCTTGATAGTCTCACTTGGGCTTGTTGCGATATATTTAGCTCCGTTTTGCTCCAACTCCTCTTTGTCTCTAAAGCCCCATAAGACTCCGATCGAGTCTATATTTGCACTTTTTGCTGTTATCATGTCTGTTTTGGTATCACCCATATACAAGCACTCTTTAGGCTCAACTTGAAGCTCTTTCATAATCTCAAAAGCTCCTGCTGGGTCTGGCTTTCTCGGCACTCCATCTCTGATGCCGTAAACTACTTCAAATTTCCAATTTCGCAGATATTTCAGGGCACAAAGCTTGGTAAAACTATCCGGTTTATTCGATAAAATCGCCATCTTCACACCTCTTTTTTGCAAAAATGTCAAAAGCTTGGCAATACCCTCATATAATTTTGTATTTTTATCGTATTGGGTGGCGTAGTGCTTCTCGAAGATTGATAGAGCATCTTTTATACTCTCCTCACTCTCTTGCGGCAAAACATCTTGTATCAATTTTAAAGCACCATTGCCTACTAGGCATCTGTATTTTTCTACTTCTATCGGCTCTTTTTTATACTTTGAAAGTACATAGTTCACGCTAGAAGCGATATCTTCGAGAGTGTCAAGAAGTGTGCCGTCCAAATCAAAAATTATAACTTTTTTTCTCACAATGCCATCCTTACAGCCTCTTTTGCGTGGATGATAGTCGTATCATACACTTTTATATCTAAATCACTCTGCTTGATCAACGAACCAATCTCAGTACAACCTAAAATGACACCATCTATATCTTTGAAACGTTTTATGATCTTCAAAAAAGCATCTTTGGAGCTATCTTTTACGCTTCCTAAACATAATTCACCATATATAACCTTATGCACCAACTCCATATCTTCAATGTTTGGCACAACAACTTCGATACCGGCTTCTGCGATTTTTTGCTTATAAAAATCCTCTTGCATGGTAAATTTTGTACCCAATAGCAACACTTTTTTATGGTTATTTGCATTGATCTCCTTAGCCGTAGCCTCTGCGATATGCAAAAATGGGAGCTCTACATGTAGAGATATTTGGGGTAAAAGTTTATGCATTGTATTTGTGCAAATAACTATAAAATCCGCCCCGCCTTTTTGAAGATTTTGACAAGCTTTGATGAGAATATCCGTAGCCTCTTCCCATTTATCAGCATGTTGCAACTTCTCTATCTCATCAAAATTAACAGTTACCATGATGGATTTTGCATTGTTTTGCGAACCTAAGATGGAGTTTGAATATCGGTTTATGATCTCATAATAAGTAGCACTACTCTCCCAACTCATACCGCCTAATAATCCTATCGTTTTTATAGTAAATCCTTATATTTTTTTATGACATTATAGCACATTTGCTACACAAAAATATGTTATAATAAAGCATGAAAAATCAGATAATCATCATTTTTATATCACTAGTTATGCTATTGCTGTTTTTTAATGTTGGAGATTTTATACCAAATGAAAAAAGCAGAGATATAAAGATAGATGATAATGCCTTGAGAAAAGAGGCACTCTCACATGGGTTGGCTGCGATTCCTGCGAAATGGGAAGATGCAAAGAAAATTGTAGATACTCCTGATAACCCTCTCTCCTTTGAGAAGATTAGCCTTGGTCGTTCACTATTTTTTGATCCTATTTTATCTAGGGACGAGACTATCACTTGCGCCTCTTGCCACTTAATCCAAGATGGTGGAGATGACAATCGACCAACCGCTATAGGCTATCATAATCAGAAAAATCCAAAACATTTGAATTCACCAACCGTTTTAAATGCAGCTTTAGCCAAAAGAGAGTTTTGGGACGGCAGAAGTCCGAGCGTAGAAGATCAAGCAAAAGGTCCGATACAAGCACCTTTTGAGATGAATATGACTCCAAAAGAGGTCATCGCTAGAGTAAAACAAAACGAGCTATATGCTCAAACACTAAAAGAGCTGTTTCCAAAAACTGGCGTTTCGTTTACAAATATCACCAAAGCAATCGGAGCTTACGAGAGGACACTGCTAACCCGCGGAAGTTTTGATGATTTCTTAGACGGAAACAACAGTGCGATCAGCTTAAAAGCAAAAAAGGGCCTCTCTTTATTTATAAATCTAGGATGCAAAGGTTGCCATACAGGCATGAGTGTCGGCGGTCAAAGCATACAAAAATTTCCACTTAGAAGATACGATGGATTTATCATACCTATCTCCATTTTTGTAAACAATCATGTGCAATTTTCTAAGTTTAAGTTTCAATCTATAAGTAAAAAAACATCCCCATATCCCTTTAAAGACACAGGTGGATTTCATGGCAAAAATGGTGCTTTCAAATTCAGAGTTCCAATCCTAAGAAACATAACAAGAACCACCCCGTACTTCCACAATGGGGCTGTAAAAGAGCTAAAAGAGGTAGTCCGCATAATGGCAAAACACCAACTAGGAATCACACTATCCAAAAAACAGATAAGCCAAATAATAGCCTTTCTAAAAACACTAGAAGGTGGACCGGTGGATTATGACCTTGCACCAGATTAGTATTGACATTTAATACTTTTTGTAATATAATTTAACATGAACTTTAAATGGAACTTAGAAAAAAATAAACTTCTTAAAAAAGAACGGGGTGTCTGTTTTGAAGATGTAATTGCACAAATCTATGATGACAATATTCTAGACATCATCAAACATCCAAATCAAGAGAAGTATCCTAAACAACACATATATATAATTGTGCTTCAAAACTATGTGCATATGATACCTTTTGTAAAAGAGGGTGATGAGATATTTTTAAAAACTATAGTTCCTAGTAGAAAAATGCATAAATTATATACAGGAGATCACCATGAAAATGGATAAATATGAATTAGAACTTTTAGAAGCTGTTGATAATGTTGATGAATTTCAAAGAGTAGAAGATTTCGAAGAGGAGGTATTGGAAGCAAAAATGGCTGCAAAAAATTTCCTAAAAAAGACAAAAAATGTAAATATTCGCATTCCTGAATTTGATATGCTAATGCTCAAAAGAAAAAGTGCCGAGATGAATATCCCATATCAGACGATACTCTCCTCGCTAATCCATCAATATGTCACAAAGAGAATCACTCCCTCTTTTTAAAAATTTAAAATTCACAATCTGCGGCATTTTAAATATTAAGCTGAATTTTATTGGAAGCAAATTGATGTATAAGCATCTGAATGATATTTTGATAAGGCACACCATTTTGTAAAGCTTTTTTCTTTAATTCATAGATATCATTTTGGGATACTCTGATAGAGATGGCTTTCTTTTTTTGATTTTTTATGGTGGAACAATGGAACAATGGGGTCAGGGTTTGAATTTTGATTTTTTCAAAATCCCAAACCCTGATATCTATATCTTTTCGCCTTTTGCTTCTGTTTCTATGTACTCTTTGTTCATTAGGCTCATGGCTCTTTGTTTTATGCCTTTTATGGTGAAGCCGAACTTTTTGAAAAGTTCATTTGCGGGAGCACTTGCTCCGAAAGTTGTCATTCCTAGAACGGCGTCTGCAAATCTATACCACTCGTTTCCACTTGCTGCTTCTACGGTTAGAACTTTTGTTTTTGGGTCGATTACTTTGTCTATGTAGCTTTTATCTTGCTCTACGAAAAGGTCAAAACAAGGCACACTTACTACATTTGCATTTATGCCTGCTAACTCCAGATGACAGGCTGCTTTTAGTGATGGCATAAGTTCACTTCCACTTGCTATGATCGTAAGAGTTGCATTTTCTCTTTTTTTAACCAAATATCCACCTTTTGCTACTTCTCCAAACTCTACTTCGCCTGCTTTTAGAGTCTGAAGTTTTTGGCGAGAGAGAACAAAAGCTGATGGTGAGTTTTTCATGCTGAGTGCTTTTTTCCAACACTCTACATTTTCACTTGCATCTGCTGGGCGAAATGTATAGAAGTTTGGCATTGCTCTAAATTGGCTCAACTGCTCTATAGGCTGATGAGTTGGTCCATCTTCTCCAACGCCTATGCTATCGTGAGTCCAAACGAAAAAGTTTTGTATCTTCATGAGTGCTGAAAGTCTAGCTGCTGGCTTTAGGTAGTCGCTAAATATAAAAAATGTGGAACTAAAAGGGATAAAAAGACCATATAAACTTATAGCATTTGTGATGGCTGCCATAGAGTGTTCGCGGATACCGAAGTGGATATTTCTACCATCTGGAAAATAGCCCATATCTTTTAGAAAACTCTTATTTGATGGTGCCAAATCCGCACTTCCGCCAACAAAACCTGGAATCGCTCTTGCGATGGCATTTAAAATCTGTCCATTGCTGTCTCTAGTAGCAACCATACTGCTATCTTCAAAACTAGGCCAATCTATCTTGGAAAAATCTGGATTTAAAAGTGCTTTTAGGGCTTCATTTTGCTCTATATATGGCGCTTCATTTAAAAGTTTCTTCCACTCCCGTTGTGCTAGGTCTCCCTTTTCAACTGCGCATTCAAATCTAGCTCTGACATCATCACTAACGAAAAACTCTTTGTCAGGGTCAAATCCTGCTTTTATCTTAGACTCTCTTATCACTTCAGCACCCAATGGCGCCCCGTGAGTCGCACTAGTTCCCTCTAGCCCAACCGCACCTTTTCCTATGATGGTTTTTGCTATTATGAGATATGGTTTGGTTTGGTTTTTTGCATTTTCTAACACTTCGTTTATCTCTTCATAATCATGACCATCTATGCGTGAAACTTGCCAGCCTTGAGCTTCAAAACGCATCTTGACATCTTCACTCCAAGCTAATTGTGTGTCTCCCTCTATGGTTATTGAGTTACAATCATAGATGAGAACCAGATTGTCCAATCCTAAATGTCCTGCTAGCGCACAAGCCTCATAACTAATGCCCTCTTCCAAGTCTCCATCCCCACAAAGAGCATATACTTTATGGTCTATTATCTTCGCTGTTTCACTATTTAGTCTGCTTTGTGCCATCTTCTCTGCCATAGCAAAACCAACTGCATTTGCAACACCTTGACCCAGCGGTCCTGTTGTGATCTCAACTCCTGGAACATCCCCATACTCTGGATGTCCTGGAGTAATACTACCTAATTGTCTGAAGTTTTTTAAATCTTCAAGGCTTATATCATATCCGCTCAAATGCAAAAATGAGTAAATCAAAGAGGAGGCATGTCCACCACTAAAGACCAATCTGTCTCTATCTAACCATTTTGGATCTTTCGGGTTGTGTCTTAAGTGTTTGCTTAAAACTGTGACAATATCTGCCAATCCCATAGGGGCTCCTGGGTGTCCACTGTTTGCTTTTTGCACCATATCTGCACAAAGAAATCTGATCGTATCTGCCTGTTTTTGTAACATTTCTAAATTATCCAAAGTATCCCTTTACTATAGTATTTAACCTTTCGGCTAATTTTTTATCTAATTTTTTTAACTCTGCATGTAGAGCTTCCAACGCATTGTCTCTGTATTTTAAAGCTTCATCTAACCCTAAAAGATTTACAAACGAATTTTTTTGTTCATCGTTTCCTGTCGGCTTGCCTGCTTCCTCTTTGCTCTGAGTTGCGTCTATGATGTCATCTTGAATCTGAAACAGAAGACCCAACTTTAAACCAAAACTATATATCGCATCTTTTGAGTTTTCATCAAGCTCACAGATAACAGCGCCCATCAGCAGGGAAGCAGCTATAAGTTTTGCTGTTTTGTTTAAGTGCAAAAATTCTAATTGACTCTGTTTTAAAATCTGCCCTTCAAACTCACAATCAATCGCCTGACCTATCACCATACCGCCACTTCCGCCATTTTGTGCCAAGATTTTTACCAATTCGACTCTTGTTTTGTCGCTTAATGGGGCAGTTGCAATCATATAAAAAGCATCTGTATTTAGCGCATCTCCTGCTAATATGGCTGTCACTTCGTTATACTCTACATGTAGGGTTTGGTGTCCTCTTCTAAGGTCTGCATCATCCATGGCTGGCAAATCATCATGGATCAAAGAGTAGGTATGCAACATTTCGACTCCAAGAGCGACTGGAAATGAATTTCTAAGTAAAAGTGGTGCGCAAACATCAACCACACTCAAAAGTAACATAGGTCTAAATCTTTTACCACCAGCCAACAAAATCTCGCCCAATGCTCGCTGAAAATGGGGATGAAAACCCTCTATGGCAGGTAGATTTTTCTCTAAATACTCTTCAAACTCTTTTAAAATTTTCTCTTGCATATCTACAAAGGCACCTTTACAAAAAATTGAAAATTATCTCTATCAAAGAGAAGACTAATCTCTTTGTTTTTTAATTTTGAAAATATATATTTGATTTCATTCTCGTTTTTCACACTTTTTCCATCGACCTCGAGTAGTTTATCGCCTATTTTTAAGCCAAGTTTCTCTCCAAACGAGCCTTTTGATATAGCCAAAATCTTTAAGTTTTTATCAAAAAACAGACCTTTAGTCTCCAAAAATGTATCGCTCAGTTCGCCACCGCCAAATCTTTTTTGTACTTTTATCTTTGCTGTTCGTAGCTTTCCATTTCTCAAAAATTTCACTTTGATAACACTGTTTCTCTTTTGAAAAAGGATTATATTTTGCGCATCTTCTATCGAGTTAATTTTTTTGCCATTTATCTTTTTGATTATATCACCGCGCTTTAGTAGCTGATGAGGAAATAGTGGATTTGCAGAGAGTACTATCACGCTCTTACCTCTTTTATCAAACCTAACGCCTATGTCTCCATAAAATATATCCGTAGAGTGTAAAAATCTTTTTATAAACTTTGATGATATAAATTTTCCATCTCCCATGCCAACGCCATAAACATCGCAGCACAGACATGTGATCATACTATTTGGCGGGGTTTTACTGTTTTGCTTAAAAAATATATCTAGCCCCTGACCTCTTTTAGCAAAGTTGCCGACATATAGTGAATTTTCATCTATGCTTGCAAGCCACTCACCTAGGCTTAGCTTGTCTGTATCTTTTAATCTTACGGGGTGTAGTGGTTTTTGACTATAAAAAAGATATAGATCCAAAAAAGGGTCATGTTTTACAAAGGGGTATTTTGGTCTCTTTTTTAGATATGCCACAGCATAATGTTTAGAGATAGCTATAGCTTTTGTATCTCCAAAATATACGATAGATTTGATATCCTTTCTATAACACTGCTTGAAATTTGGATATACAAAACTAGCACTAAAAAGCAGATTTATACCAAAAATTAGACTCAACAGGATTTTCATAAAAACTCCTTATATTATTTACCCAAACCGCCTAAACCGCCGAGCATTTGTGATGCTGCCATCTTTTTATCTTCTTCCACCATTTTATAAGCATCATTTATCGCACTCATCAAAAGAATTTGCAAAGACTCTTTATCTTCAAGCAGTGAATCATCAAAACTCAAATCGATAACTTCACCATGTCCATTTAGACTCACTTTTACAAGTCCACCACCACTTTTTGCGGTAAACTCCTTATTTCCTGCATCCTCTTCCATCTTCTTTGCCTGTTTCTGCGCCAACTCCAACATCTCTCCCATCTTGGAGAAATCCATATTTTCAAACATTTTATTATCCTACAAAATCTCTTATCTCTTCTATGTGGTTATTTTCATCCACAAGAACCACTGATGGCTTGAAACTCTCAAGCTCCTCTTCACTCATGCTAGCATACGAGATGATGATAACCCTATCTCCGATCTCTGCTTTTCTCGCTGCTGCTCCATTGAGGCAAATCTCTTTTTTCCCTCTGGCACCTTCTATCACATAAGTGCTAAATCTTTCGCCGTTATTTATATTGACTATCTCTACTTTTTGTCCAACTCTAAGTTTAGCTGCATCCATCAAATCTCTATCTATCGTAATCGAACCTATATAGTTAAGATTTGCATCACTCACGACGGCTCTATGAATTTTACTGTATAACATCTCGAATGTCATCTATTTTATCCTAATTTATCATATTTTTAAAACTTTTGGCAAATAGCATTTCTTAGAGGACAAATCCTCCCTACGGTCTGAGCCTCACGAAATGCTATTTGCCAAAAGTTTCAAAATTTCTCTATCATCAAATGGAATTTTTTCACCATTTATCTCCATATATGTCTCATCACCTTTTCCTAAGACCAACAAAACTTCATCTCTATTTTGCCACTGCAAAGCTTTTTGAAGTGCTTTTTTTCTGTTCACTTCTACAGTTACATTTTCTAAATTTTTCACGCCTCCAAGTATATCATTGATGATCTGTTTTGGGTCTTCACTTCTTGGATTGTCGCTTGTTATGACTATCTTTTTTGCATATTTACTAGCGATAAAACCCATCTTTGCTCTTTTGTCTCTATCTCTGTCTCCGCCTGCGCCAAAAACAACAACGATATCTTTGTTTTTGAAACTATCTAGTACTTTCTCCATGCCATCAGGTGTATGAGCAAAATCAACTATAACAAGTGGTTCTTTTGTTACTATCTCCATCCTGCCCGCAACTCCTGCAAAATTCTCAACTGCTTCACAAATCTCCTCCATTGATGCGACTTGAAGCATATCTACTGCGCTTATGGCTGCTGTTAAATTGTAGAGATTAAAAAACCCATGCATATCACTAGAAAACTCATATACCTTTTCTATCTTAGATAGCGCTGCGCTTATGCCGTCATTTAGGGTGTATGCCATCACTTTATATGTTGCACTGTTTTCTATACCATAGGTTCTGCAATTTTTTGTATTGAATTTTATCTTTTTATCATCTTTATTTATGAGTTTAGGTGTCTCATCACTAAAAAAGCTACTTTTTACATCGATATAGTTTTCCAAACTTTTATGATAATCCAAATGATCTTGAGTGACATTCGTGAAAATTTTTAGTTCAAACTTCAAGCCATCTATCCTATTTTGCACTATCGCATGAGAGCTTACTTCCATCACAAAATATTCACAACCCTCTTCAATCGCTCTTTTTATATGCAACATCGTTTGAAAAATAGTAGGTGTAGTCAATCCCTTTGGTGCAATTTGAGTCTCATTTATAAAACAACCTCTTGTACCTTGAAGCGCTACCTTTTTTCCCAAATCCAAAAGTATAGAGTAGATGGCAGCCGCTGTTGTTGTTTTGCCATTTGTGCCGGTAATTCCTATGATTTTTATCTCTTCTATGCCCATGATTTTGGAAACTTCGCTCGCATCCAATATATGAGTGCAACCTCTCTTTTTTGCATCATCAAGGTATCGTTCATTTAATTTTGTTAGAAAAAATGCACTCTCTTTGGTACATTTTGATGAATCATCGGTTATAAAGGAGAATTCATAGTTATTTTGTTTCATTAGTAATCTTGTGCTTTTGTGACTAATGAACGAAGTTTTTTGTCATTTGGAAACACGCTAATAGCGCTTTCTAAGTAGTTTAGCGATATATCTTTAAACCCATTTTCTATAAGCTTATCCAAAAAATCTATAAAATCCTCTTTTTTAGAAATCAAAACTTTTGTTGAAAACATTATATCTTCAAAAGCTTGAGTGAAGTTGCCCCTGTTTTTTACAAGTTCTTTAAAGTCATCATACTCAATGCCATTTTCTTGGGCAATTACATTCTCTAACTCCCTATCTTCGATTAGAGTATATATAGACTCTACGCTACTGTCTATCAACTCTATAATCTCTTGCATATTGACCCTCTCTCCCTCATAGTCAGACTCTTTTGATAAAAGGTAATACTCTAGTAATGCGACTGCCTCTTCCTCTTTTTCACTAGCCATGTCAGAGAGTATCGCACCTAGCTTTGCATCTTCATTCAAGGGATCTTTTTCTAATACCAATGAAAAATAAAAAAGAGCCAATGAATAATCTTTCTTGTAAAAGCTATCAATACCAAGCGTTACATGTAGATTCATATTTTTTAGAGTGCCTCGATATCAAATTCTGTTCCCAATGGAATACTTATGACCTCGATTTCCGGATGAATGTCAATCCTAAGCTGTCTCTCTATGCCATACTTTAGTGTTTGAGAAGCAGACGCACACCCATGGCAAGCACCTTGAAGTTGAACAAAAACTTTTCCGTTTTTTATGCCAAGCAGCGTCAAACCACCACCGTCCAAAGCCAACATAGGCTTAACTTTTTCCAAAGACTTCTCTACTGCAGGGGTTAATTCTTCATCTGAAAATGGTATCATGCTTTATCCTGATATTTTTTTCTTATTTTGTCTAATATTTGGTTAAAAACGACTGAATTACAAAAGATAAATTATATATAATAATTCCGACTTATAGTATGTCAATTGAAAAGAAGTAGATTTTTTTGCAGAGTATCTATATTTGCAAGTCTATTTGAAGTTGGAGACTATGAAAAATAGTCTCCTTTTGATTTTATACTAATTCTAAAAATGCCATATCGGCTGCATCGCCTCTTCTGGTTCTTGTTTTTATTATTCTTGTGTAGCCACCATTTCTATCTACATACTTTGGTGCTATCTCTTCTACAAGTCTCTTTGTGCACTCTTTATCTTGAAGAGATGCAAATACAGCTCTATGTGCGTTAGAATCACCTTTTCTAGCTCTTGTTATCAACTTCTCTATATATCCTCTAAGCTCTTTTGCTTTTGGTAGAGTTGTCTCAATTTTTTCATATTTTATAATTGCGATTGCTAGATTTTTTAAAAGCGCACTTCTATGTGTTGAAGTACGGCCTAGCTTTCTATATCCATGCTTATGTCTCATTTTTAGCCCTCATTCTTTTCAGATTTTAAATCTTGAATTTTTTCTTCTAGCACTTCTTTTGCTCCATCTTGAAACTCGAAACCTACAGGAAATTCTAGATCTTCCATCACTTGTTTTATCTCTTCTAGTGATTTTTTACCTAGATTTTTTAGATTTTTAAGTTCATTTTCGTCCATCAATGCTAATTCACCGATAAATTTTATGTTCGCTCTATCTAAGCAGTTAAAACTTCTAGCGCTTAGGTTTAGATCCTCTACGCTCTGTAGTAATTTGCCAAGTTCAACACTTACACTTTGTGTCTCTTCAACTGCAACTGCTTCTATATTTAGCAAGCCGTTAAAAACAGACATTTGTGAATACATAGCTTCTAAAGAGTTTTTAAAAGCTACCAATGGTGTAATCAAACCATCTGTTTCAACTGTAAAAACTACTTTTTCAAAGTTTGGATTATCTTCAACTAAGACATTTTCTATATCATAAACTGCTTTCTTTACAGGTGTAAAGAAGCCATCTAGCGCGATAAAGTCAGCATCCAAATCTTCTCTGATATTTTCACTAGGAACATAACCGATACCTTTTTCTACGATAACTGTAAAATTAAGTTCAGCGTCTTCATTGATAGTACAAAAATAATTTTCAGGTGTTACAATCTCAACTTCATCGTTGTTTAAATCGCTACCTTTTATCTCTTTTGGACCGCTAAAAGAGTAATTCAAAACTACTCTCTCTTCATCATTTTTGATTTTGAAGCGGATATTTTTCAGATTTATTATAAAAAGAGCAACATCTTCCAACATTCCTCTTATACTATCAAACTCATGGGTAACACCCTCTATCTTAACAGCTATCGGAGCAAATCCCACAGTAGAGCTAAATAGCAATCTTCTTAAAGGATGTGCTAGTGTAACTCCGAAGCCAGATTCAAATGGATATGCTATAACTTTAATCTTGTTTTTAGAAATATTTTCTACTTCGATCTCTGTTGGCATATACGCTGATGTTTTTATACTATCCATAATATTACCTTATTTTGAGTAAAGTTCAACGATCAATCTCTCTTCAACCGGTATAACTACTTCTTCTCTATCTGGAATTCTAGTAAAAATTCCAAAAGCTTTGCTTGTATCTATATCAACCCATGGAACTATACCTGTTTGAGCTGTAAGCTCCAAGGCACGAACTATCTGAGGATTGTTTTTTGATTTTTCACGAACTTCTACTTTATCGCCTGGCTTAACTCTATATGATGGAATATCTACTTTTCTACCATTTACTAGTAGATGTCCGTGAGTTACTAACTGTCTAGCAAATCTTCTTGTTGTCGCAAAACCCATACGATATGCAACATTATCAAGTCTTCTTTCGATCAAAAGAATAAGGTTAGTTCCTGTATTTCCTTCTGATTTGTTTGCATCTGAAAATAGTCTTCTAAACTGTTTTTCAGAAACGCCATACATAAACTTAGCTTTTTGCTTCTCTCTTAACTGTAGTCCATATTCACTAATTTTTGTTCTTCTTTGACCGTGTTGTCCAGGTGCATAAGGTCTCTTGTCAAGCGCACTTTTGCCAGCAAGTCTTCTCTCACCCTTAAGAGCTAGACTTACGCCTAATCTTCTCTCAAGCTTTTCAACTGGTCCTCTATATCTTGCCATAATTTCTCCCAATTTTATACATAATCAATTATTTTATTCTGCAATCAGAATTAAACTCTTCTTCTTTTTGGAGGTCTGCAACCATTATGAGGCAATGGAGTAATATCTTTTAGGAAAGTTACTCTAATTCCTTCATATGCACCTACACTCTTAACTGCAGTTTCACGACCAGATCCTGGACCCTGAACTTTTATACCGACTTCTTTGATGCCATGCTCTTTTGCTTTCGCCAATGCATCATCAACTGCTTGTTGAGCTGCATATGGAGTTGACTTTTTACTGCCTTTAAAACCAAGGCTACCTGCACTACTCCATGCTATAACATTTCCCATCTCATCAGTTACAGTCACAACAGTGTTATTGAATGTTGCTGATATAAAAACTATACCTTTTGCAATATTTTTCTTAACAACTTTTTTTCTAGCTACTTTTCTTTTTGCCATCTGTTTCCCTTTGAGACTCTATTTAGCTTTTGCGCCGACGGTTCTTTTCTTACCTTTTCTTGTTCGCGCATTAGTTTTTGTTTTTTGACCTCTTACAGGAAGTCCTCGTCTATGTCTAAGACCTCTATAACTTCCCATATCCATCAATGCTTTTATGTTCATGGCAACATCTTTTCTCAAGTCACCCTCAACAGCATAATGCTGCTGTAATTCATTTCGGATAGAAGCTATCTCTTCTTCGCTTAATTCACTAGCTCTTTTATCATATGAGATGCCAGTAGCATTCAATATAGCTCTAGAGCTTGTTAAGCCTACACCATAGATATATGTCAAAGCATACTCTACTCTTTTCTTGTTTGGAAGGTCTACACCTGCAATTCTTGCCATGGTTATCCTTGTCTCTGTTTGTGTTTTGGATTTACGCAAATGACTCTAACGACACCTTTTCGTTTGATCACTTTGCACTTATCGCACATCTTCTTTACAGAAGGTCGTACTTTCATTTTTCAGCCTTTTTCTGTTTTTTCCACTGCTTTTAGAGTTAAACTCTACTGAGTAAACTGTCACAGGTTTAGCGATGTTATTGCCATTTTAGACCAAACTAGTGCATAACAGTAAGTCAAAATCGAGTAAGATGTGAAGTAGATAGCTTGATAACCTAACTAGTTAAGTTGAAAGCTAGATGCTTTACAGGTTGCTTGATTTTGACTTATCCTTCGGACGATTAAAAAAAGTACACTTGAGTCGTTACAAGTTTTTGAAGCTACTAGTAGCTCCTGCAAACTTGTGCCTCGCAATTGCACTCTTTTTTAATCGCTGTTATACACTAGTTTGGTCTAAAATGGCAATATACTAGACCAACAATTGAAAAAATAGTGGTTTTTTTTCAATTCTTCTTCACACAGTTTTACAAAAGGTATGAATTATACCCAAAATAAGCTAATAATTTACTTATATCGATATGTAATTCTACCTTTGTCTAAGCTGTAAGGCGTCAACTCCACCTTCACCTTATCTCCTGGCATTATTTTTATATAATGCATCCTCATCTTTCCTGCAATGTGACATAGTATCACATGGCTATTTTGCACTTCAACTTTAAAAGTTGCATTTGGAAGTGCCTCAATAACCTTGCCATCAATCTCAATAACATCCGCTTTCGCCATATATTCTCCTTAACTGTCATCTTTTTACGGAAGTAAATTCCGCAAAAATTCACGCTCTACTAAAGCTACGGCTTGCGCCGAGAACTTCGTTTTAACTGTCATCTTTTCACGGAAGTAAATTCCGCAAAAATTATACTTTACTCTACTGAGAGTATCTCTGCTTTGTTGTTAACTATCGCTACTGCATGCTCATAATGACTTCCATGCAGACCATCAGTTGAAGTTACTGACCACTTATCTTCGAGTATCTTTGCTTCACTCTCTCTTTGACATATCATAGGCTCTAAACAAAAAACCATACCATTTCTTATTTTTGGTCCCTGCTTTGGATTGTTGCCCTCTAAATAGTTTGGTATTTCAGGCTCTTCATGTGGTTTTCTTCCTAACCCATGACCACAAAAACTTCTAAGTGGAACATAGCCTTTTGAGAGTATGAAGTTCTCTATCTCATAACTTAATTCTTTAAATCTCATGCCTGCCTTTATATAGTCTATAGCATGATATAGTGTATCTTTAGAGCAAGCTATAAGCTCTTCGTCATCTTTTGAAATTTTTCCAACACCCACAGTTACGGCAGCATCTCCATACCATCCATCTATCTTACTACCGATATCTAGCCCTAAAATATCTCCCTCTTTTAGTTTGTAGTCAGTTGGAATTCCATGAATGATGACTTCATTTAAAGAGGTGCAAACACCAGCTGGGAATCCGTAAAGACCCTTAAAAGCCGGTATCGCACCTTGTGAATGGATGTAATCTTCGCCTAAGGCATTTAACTCTAAAAGAGAGATGCCTGGCTTAACTAAATCTTCTAAATATTTCAAAGTTTTGGCTACTATCTTATTTGCTTTAGATAATTTTTGTATATCTTTGGCACTTCGGACTGGTATCGCCATTATAGCCCTACTGCACTTAGTGTTTCGTATTTGCTCATGTATATCTGAGCCTCTATCTTTCTCATGGTATCAAGCGCTACTTGAACCACAATCAATACGGCAGTTCCTCCAAAGTAGAATGGAACTCCCATAAATTTTACCAAAACCCATGGTAGAGTTGAGATCAATCCTAGATATATAGCTCCCCAAAATGTCAAACGACTTGCAACATCATTTAAAAAATCAGCAGTATGGATTCCCGGACGAACTCCTGGTATAAAACCACCCTGTTTTTTTAAGTTTTCAGATATATCTTTCGCATTAAATACAATCGAAGCATAAAAGTATGAAAAGAAGATTACGAACAAGAAAGTTAAGACATTAAATACATAACTTCCTGGACTTAAAAAATCTTTTATACTCAATACTATCGGATTTGTACTCGCTTGAAGCAGAGTTGATGGGAACATCAAAATTGCACTAGCAAAAATAGGTGGAATAACACCACTTAAGTTTACTTTTATAGGTACATAGTTCATTATTCTCTTATGTTGGTTTTGCATCATCACTTTTCTTGAGTAGGATATAGGCACTCTTCGTTCACCCATCTCTACATATATAATGACTCCAACCGTCACTAGTATCACCACTAGTATCGCTAAAACTACTAAAAAATTTAGCTCACCAGTGTTTACTAAGTTTATAGTTCCACCAATCGCATGAGGAATACCAGATACAATTCCTGCAAAGATAATCAAACTGATACCATTTCCGATACCTCTTTGAGTTATCTGCTCACCAATCCACATAAGAAGCATAGTTCCTGTTAGCATTGATGCTGCTGCAATCGCCATAAAAGTACCTCTATCAATCATAACAGCACTCTCTCCACCACGACCTGTCAGACTTCCAAGCCCCATAGATACACCGATTGCTTGAACGATAGTGATACCAATAGTTGCATAACGAATAATCTGCATATACTTAGTCATTCCGTCTCTCTCTTTTTTCATTTTGCCAAGAGTAGGAAAAGTAGCGGCTAGTAGTTCCATAACGATAGAAGCGGTGATATAAGGCATGATACCTAGTGAGATTATACTCAATCTTTTTGCAGCGTTTCCACTAAACATGTTAAACATGCCTAGTGCATTTGAGCTATTTGAATCAAAAAACTCTTTTACAACATCTAAATTTACACCAGGAACCGGCACATAAGCCAGTATCCTGTATGCAAAGATGAAACCTAAGGTAATCAAAATCTTTCTTGTTAAATCCTTGCTCATCCTAAAGTCTCCTTTTCAAAGATGCTATATCTTTGAAATTTTGTTGTTTCATTCAGCCATTCCGCTATATAGTACATTTTCGTCTTTGATTTTAGATGCCAACTCTTTAACGCCTGCGCCAATCAATTTAACTTTTTTTACAGAATTTGCTATTTTATGAACACTTCTTATAGTCTCCATTGTTATCTCTTCAAGATTTGCAACAGATTTTATTTTGTTTATGTTAATCACATACGGCTTAACAAGGCCAGAGTAAAATCCTACTTTTGGAAGTCTTCTTTGAAGTGGTTGCTGACCACCTTCAAAACCTCTTTTTATGCTATAGCCTGTACGAGATTTTTGACCATTTGCACCACGACTTGCGGTTTTTCCCATACCAGAACCTTGACCTCTACCTTTTCTTTTTGATTTATGTGTAGAGTTAGATGCTGGTGTTAAATTATCTAATGCCATATTTATCTCCCCTTTAGCTTTTCAACATACTAAGAGCTTTAAGAGTCGCTCTTACAACATTTGAAGGATTATTTGAACCCAATGATTTTGTCAAGATATCTTTGATACCAGCTAATTCAACAACAGGACGAGTTGCACCACCAGCGATGATACCAGTACCCTCACTAGCTGGTTTTAGTAGAATTCTGCTTGAATTGAACTTAACCTCTACATCATGAGCTATAGTTGAGCCTTTAACATTTACTTCCATGATATTTTTGAAAGCATCATCAACAGCTTTTTTGATCGCATTTGGAACTTCTTTGGCTTTACCAAATCCGTATCCCACTAGTCCCTTCTTGTTGCCAATTACTACTAGTGCAGTAAATCTAAATCTTCTACCACCTTTGACAACTTTTGTTACACGACCAATGTTCACGATAACTTCTTCAAACTCTTCTCTATTATATTTTTCCATTATATCGTTCCTTTATTTACAGTGTAATACCGTTATCTCTAAGGCCCTGAGCAAAAGAAGCCACAACTCCGTGATAGAGATATCCATTTCTATCAAATACAATCTTGTTTAAGTCTTTAGACTTCAAAGTCTCAGCAAAAACTTTTGCAAGCTCACTCGCACCACTGATATTTGCTTTAAATCCCAACTTATTGCCATCAACGCTTGCTAGTGTTACACCATTTACATCATCAATCGCTTGAGCATATATAGCTCTGTTTGATTTGAAAATTGATACTCTAACTAACTCACTAGTGCCAGAAATTTTAGCTCTTACTCTTTTTTTACGCTTAGCTCTTAAATTTAACTTGCGTTTTAAAATATTTTGTCTCATTTTAACCTCTATTTCTTAGCTGTTTTTCCGGCTTTGCGGATAATAACTTCATCAGAATACTTAACACCTTTGCCTTTGTATGGCTCAGGTGGTCTGAAAGCTCTAACCTCTGCTGCAACTTGACCGACGACTTGCTTGTCATCGCCTTTGATTGTTATGAGATTTTTTTCTACCGTTACTTGAAGACCCTTTGGAAATTCATAATTAACAGGATGAGAAAAACCGAGTTGAAGTTCAAGAGTGTTACCTTTTACGGCAGCTCTATAACCAACTCCATTTATCTCTAACTGTTTTGAAAAACCCTCTGTTAGACCAACTATTATATTTTGACTAAGTGATCTATAAGTTCCCCAAAATGCACGATCTTTTCTCTCATCACTCTTAGGTGAAAAGATGATATTTCCATCTTCAATCTTTACGACAACATTTCCCTTAGTGTCCAAACTCTTTTGAACACTTCCTTTTTTAAATACCAAACTGTCGCCATCGAGTTTTACCTCAACGCCACTTGGTATATTTACTGGTTGTTTTCCAATACGAGACATTTTTTTCCTTTTACTTGTCTACGATAAGTCTACATCTTAAAATGGATATCGAATACCATAAAAAGAAAACTTCTTACCAAATACTACAAAGAAGTTCGCCACCAACATTTGCTTTGTGCGCATCTTCATTGCTAAGTACACCTTTTGATGTACTAACCACTATAGTTCCATAACCATTTTTGAAGCGTTTTAGTTCATTTCTGCCCTTATAAACTCTTCTGCCTGGTTTTGAAATTCTTTTAACTTCTGTTATAACACTTTTGCCACTGTTATCATACTTGATGACAACTTTTATAAACTTTTTGTTACCATCAGTTACAACATTGAAGCTTTCGATATAGCCTTTGTTCTTAAATACAACCATAACTGCTTCTACTAGCTTTGAGTGCATGAGTGTAGTAACATCCAATTTTCTCATGGCTGCATTTCTGATTCTGGTTATAGAATCTGCTACGAGATCATTTATCATTATATTTCCTTACCAACTTGCTTTTTTGAGACCTGGAATCAGACCCTCGTTTGCCATTTTTCTTAGGCAAATTCTACATATACCGAAATCTCTATAAACAGAGTGTGGACGACCACAAATCTGACATCTAGTGTATGCTCTTGTGCTAAATTTTGCTTTTCTCTTTGCCTTAGCTATCATTGATTTTTTTGCCATCTTAACGACCCTTTGCGAATGGTAGCCCGATTAGCTCAAGAAGCTTAAATGCTTGCTTGTCATCACCGGCTGTTGTTACAATTGTTATGTTCATTCCGTGAGTTTTCAAAATATTATCATACTCAACTTCTGGGAACATCAACTGCTCATCTAAACCAAAGTTATAGTTTGCTCTTCCGTCAAATCCATTTCTTGGAAGACCACGGAAATCCTTCACACGAGGAAGTGCCACTGCGATCAATTTATCTAAGAACGTATACATATTCTCGTCTCTAAGCGTAACTTTTACGCCTACAGGATAACCTTCTCTAACTTTGAAACCTGCTACTGATTTTTTTGCTACTGTTACGACAGCTTTTTGTCCAGCTATCAAGGAGATAGTATCGACGATATTTTGAATCATCTTGTTATCTTTTCCCTCTTCTCCAGCACCAACGCTTATAACAACTTTTTCTATTGCAGGAATTAACATAGGGTTTTTAATATCAAACTCTTTTACTAGCGCATCTTTAATCTCTGCACTATATCTCTGTTTTAATCTATTCATTACTCACCCTCAACTTTTTTCACATTTGAAATATGAATTGGCATCTCTTTGTTTACAAATCCACCTTTTGGGTGATTGTCATCAGGCTTGATAGCTTTTTTGACCATCTTACAACCCTCAACAATTACTTGAGAACTCTTTGGAAGAACTCTTGTAACTTTTGCAACTTTTCCTTTATCATCACCAGCGATAATCTCTACGCTATCGCCTTTTTTGATCTTAAATTTAACTGACATTATAGTACCTCCGGAGCAAGTGAAACAATCTTCATGAAGTTTGCATATCTTACTTCTCTACTAACAGGTCCAAAAATCCTTGTACCCATTGGTTCATTTTTACCATCAAGTATAACAGCAGCATTTTCGTCAAATCTAATCAAAGAACCATTTTCTCTTTGGATCTCTTTTTTAGTTCTAACAACTACAGCCTTTACAACTTGACCTTTTTTAACCTTAGCAGTCGGAATAGCTTTTTTTACTGAAGCTACTATGATATCACCAACACTTGCATATCTTCTTTTACTACCGCCCAATACTTTTATACACATAATCTCTTTTGCGCCAGTATTGTCAGCAACTTTGAGTCTTGTAAAACTTTGAATCATTACTCAACTCCTACAGATACGATTTCTTTTAATCTAAAAGATTTATTTTTAGATAGTGGTCTGCACTCTATTGCGATTATCTCATCGCCTGCTTTTACTTGATTTTTCTCGTCGTGTACAAGATATTTTTTGAATCGTTTAACGAACTTGCGATATCGCGGGTGCATTACTCTTCTTTCAACTAAAATCGTCGCTGTTTTATCACCAGCTTTTTGTACAACTACGCCTTGAATCTCTCGTTTTAAAGCCATTATTTACCCCTAATTACTTACTTTTGAGCGGAAATAGCCGTATTAATACGCGCGATATCTCTTCTAACTTCTCTTAATTCATTTGGATTAGTTAGTTGCATTGTTTTTAACTTCTGTTTTACAGTAAACAGAAGAACCTTTTTCTCTTTTAATAACTCCAAAAGTTCTGAAGCATTTTTCTCTTTTAAATCAATATACTTCATTTTCGCTCTCTTTAGTTATAATTTTTGTTTTAAATGGAAGCTTGTGCATAGCTAGAGTTAAAGCTGCTCTTGCAAGCTCTTCGCTAACTCCTGCCATCTCATAAACTATACGACCTGGCTTGATATTCATAACCCATCTGTCAACAGGTCCCTTACCTTTACCCATTCTTGTTTCAAGTGGCTTTGCTGTCAAAGGCTTATCAGGGAAAACTCTGATCCAAGTTTTTGCTTGACGGTTTACTTTTCTTGTCATCGCAATTCTTGCCGCTTCAATTTGTCTTGAATCTATTCTACCAGCTTCTATAGCTTTTAGTGCAATCTCACCAAAAGCGATAGTATTGCCTCTGAAAGATTTACCACGGTTACGGCCCTTCATCTGCTTTTTGTATTTTGTTCTTTTTGGCATTAACATTAGTTTCTACCTCTTCTTCTTGGTCTTCTGTTTTCTCTAGGCTCCGCTTTTTCAGTTGGAACGCCTTTACTTAAAACTTCACCTTTAAATATCCATACTTTTACACCGATGATTCCATAAGTTGTATGAGCTTCTGCAAACCCATAATCAATCTTAGCTCTTAGTGTATGAAGAGGAACTCTTCCCTCAAGATACCACTCTGTTCTTGCCATCTCAGCACCACCTAATCTTCCTGCAACAGATACTTTTATACCTTTTGCTCCAGATTTTTGTGCGCCTTGCATAACTTTCTTCATGGCTCTTCTAAATGCAACTCTTCTCTCTAATTGCATAGCAACATTTTCTGCTACTAATTGAGCTGATGCTTGAGCTTTTCTCTCTTCTTTGATATTTACATTTACATCTTTACCGATAAGCTTATTTAGTTTTACTCTAAGCTTTTCGATATCTGCACCTTTTTTACCTATGATGATACCAGGACGAGCAGCTACAACTGTAACTCTAAGTTTTTTTGCAGTTCTCTCTATAATAATTTGGCTAACACCTGCGTAATATAACTCTTTTTTAAGAAATGTTCTAATCTTATGATCTTCACCTATATTTACGGCTAAGTTTGCACCCGGATACCATCTTGAATCCCAATTTCTATTGATTCCAAGTCTTAAACCAATTGGATTTACTTTTTGACCCATCTTAGTCTTCCTTCTTTGCAGCTTCGCTAACTTCTACCATTACATGTGAAGTAGGCTTTCTAATACCACTAGCACTTCCACGGGCTCTTGGTCTAAATCTTTTAAGTACAGGACCAGCGTCAACACGACAAGAAGATACTATGACTTCTTCTGGTTCAAAACCACCATTTGCTACAGCTGATGCGATAACTTTAGAGATAACGCGAGCCGCTTTATTTGGTGTAAACTCAAGTCTTGCAAGTGCAATTTCTGCATTCATACCTTGTACTTCTCTTGCAATTAATCTTGCTTTTGTAGGGGATAATCTTATAAATTTTAATATTGCTTTACTCATAACTACACCTACTTACCAATTTTCTTCTGAACTGAGCCTTTATGGCCTTTAAATGTTCTTGTAGGAGAAAATTCACCCAATTTATATCCAACATGATTCTCTGTTATATATACAGGAATAAAATTTCTTCCATTGTGTACATTAAATGTTAATCCGATCATATCAGGAGTAATAGTACTTCTTCTTGACCAAGTTTTAATCGGCTTGTTTGATTTTTCAGCTTTTGCAACTTCAACCTTTTTAGCCAAGTGAGAATCTACGAAAGGACCTTTTTTTAGACTTCTTGCCATCTATTTTCCTTTTCTTCTAGAAATAATCAGTTTATCACTCGCTTTTTTTCTACGAGTTTTAGCACCCTTAGTTGGTTTACCCCAAGGAGTAACAGGGTGACGACCTGAATTCTTTTTACCTTCACCACCACCGTGTGGGTGATCAACTGGGTTCATAGCACTACCTCTTGTTTGAGGACGAATTCCTCTGTGACGATTACGACCCGCTTTTCCGATAACAACATTTGCCCAATCTTCACATCCGACTGTTCCGATAGTTGCCATACATTCACCTAAAACTTGTCTCATCTCACCACTTGGGAGTCTTAGAACTACATACTTCTCTTCTTTACCCATAAGCTGAGCATATCCGCCCGCACTTCTTGCCATCTGAGCACCATGACCTGGTTTCATCTCGATGTTGTGGATAATAGTACCAACTGGTATATTTTTCATCTTCATAGCATTTCCAGGTTTGATGTCAAGTCCTGACTCTGCAGCTTGAACTTTGTCTCCAACGCTCAAACCTGAAGGTTGAATTATATATCTTTTCTCACCATCTACATAGGTGATAAGTGCGATTCTACAGTTTCTATTTGGATCATATTCGATTGCGCTAACTACGCCTTCGATGTCAAATTTTCTTCTTTTAAAATCTATAATTCTATATAGACGCTTTGCGCCACCTTGCTTATGACGAGATGTGATTCTACCATTGTTATTTCTACCGGCAGTTACAGGCAATTTTTTCAAAAGGCCAGGCACGCTCGCTTTAGCAGTAATATCGCTTGAATCCAAGCCAGTTACATATCTACGACTCGGAGTGTATGGTTTATATGATTTTATTGCCATATTACGCCTCCAAATTTTCTAGTTTAGCGCCTTCTGGCAGCTGAACATAAAATTTCTTTGAATCACTTCTTTTACCAGCAATTCCTTTAAATCTTTTTACTTTTCCCAAGACTCTCATAGAGTTTATCTTAAGTGGTGTAAAACCAAAATACTCTCTTAAAACCTCTTTAAGACCATTTTTTGTCATTCTTGTCGAAGTTTGAATAACAACTGTTCCGTTCTCTTGAAGGCTCAAGCTCTTTTCAGTATAAAGGATTGCTTTTATATCAGTTATATCTGCCATAATTAGCCCTCTTTTGTTATAGTTTCTAGTATTGATTTTTCAATCACTACTGTGTAGTATGCAGTAGTCAAATAAGCATTTAGCTCATTTGCTTCTATAAGATAGCAATTTTTTAGATTTCTAAATGCTAAAAATGTCTTTTCATCTACCAACTCTTTTACTATCAATGCATCTCTAGCACCCAAAGTCTTTATCAAAGCAGCTGCATCTTTTGTTTTGCCTGACTCAACTGTTACTGAATCAACAACGAAAAGTGCATTTTTGCTAGCTTTTTCATTTAAAGCATACTCAAGTGCAAGTTTTTTCTGTTTTTTATTAACTTTTTGGTTATAGTTTCTATTTGCTTTTGGACCAAATGCAACTCCACCGCCAACCCAAACAGGACTTCTGCTTGAACCTGCACGAGCTCCACCTTTACCTTTTTGTGCCCATGGTTTTTTACCACCACCACTTACTTGTGCTCTAGTTTTAGAACTTGCAGTATTTGCACGAATGCTTGCTAAATATGATTTAACATAAAGGTATAAGTTGTGTGAGCTTATATTTTCATAATTTTCAGGAAGTGCCAACTCTCCGGCATTCTCAAATTTTTCATTTAGTACGATTGCACTACTCATTTAACTATCCTCACTCTTCCAAGTGCTCCATTTGCGCCTGGAACTGGTCCCTTAACGGTTAATATACCGTTTTGTGCGTCAAAAGAGAGAACTTCATTTTTAACTGTTGTTTTTGCATTTCCATAGTGTCCTGGCATTCTTCTACCTTTTTGAACACGGCCTGGCCACTCAGCATTACCGATTGAACCTGGAGCTCTGTGAAAACGACTACCATGTCCTCCTGGACCACCAGCAAAATTGTATCTTTTCATAACACCAGCAAAACCTCTACCTTTTGAATCAAAAGAAGATTTTACAACTTTTACTTCATTTAAAGGAGTTACATCTAAATCACCAGCCTCTTCATTTGCAACATTTAGTGTAGCAAAACGATTAAACTGAGCAGTTAGATTGTACTTTTTTTGTTTTCCTGCGATTGCGCGATTCATCTTCTTGCCACTGGCATAAGCTACGATAGCTCTTTTGTCAGCGTCAACTTCACAAACTTTTGCTTCTACAACTTTTAGTAATGTTACAGGAACGCTAGGAACTTCAATAGTTCTGCTCATTCCGATTTTTTCTACTATATATTCCATCATTACTCCCCTATTTACCCATTGCTCTTACTTCGACATTCACCTCGGGTGCAAGATCAAGCTTCATCAAAGAGTCAACTGTGTCAGTCGTAGCAGATACTATATCTATCATACGAGCGTGAATTCTTATCTCAAATTGCTCTCTTGAATCTTTATTTACATGTGGTGATTTAAGCACTGTATAGCGCTTTATCTTCGTAGGCATAGGAATTGGGCCTTTTATTTCAGCTCCAGTTCGCTTAACAGCTTCTACAATTGCTGCAACAGATCTGTCTAAAACTCTATGGTCATGTGCCTTGAGTTTAAGTCGTATTTTTTCCATAATTACCCCTAAAAAAGAACTTGTCATCTCTATTCGTATGACTATTAAGGAACGAGATTGTACTAAAAAAGAGTTTAAAAGTCAATGTTTACGGGGTTTTATGTCGATAAATATGTATTTTATTTCCTTTTTACAAGGAAACATCTAACTGATTTCTCCTGTAAATTTGCCTGACATTTTACTATGCATCTTAAAACTGTTATAATTGCGACCATGAAAAAACATTATCTGCCATATTTATTGATGCTACTGCCGCCACTTTTTTGGGCTGGTAATTTTATAGCCGGAAAAGCAGTAAGCGACCAACATATACCAATCGGTCTCTCTTTTTGGAGGTGGTTTTTTGCTACTCTAGTTTTTACCCCTTTTGCTTTAAAAAGTATGTTAAGAGAGTATAAAACAATAAAGCAAAATTTTTTTAGCATAACTATCCTTGCACTATTTAGTATTACTGCTTTTAACTCCTTGGCATATGTAAGTCTCCAATATACCTCAGCAACAAATGCGACTCTACTTAACTCACTTATACCTATATTTATTCTTTTTATAGCATCAGTGTTTTTTAAAGAAAACATTAGAAAGATACAAATCTTAGGCATACTTCTTTCACTCACAGGAGTTCTGGTCATATTATCAAAACTTAATACAAATACCATCATAAATATAAATTTTAACAGGGGTGACTTATGGATGCTTTTAGCTGCGCTTGACTGGGCGCTATACTCGATACTACTGAAAAAATTCAGACCCAAAGAGCTGAGTGCAACCTCTTTTTTAGGTGTTATGATGTTAATCGGTACCCTCTTTTTAATTCCGCTACTTTATATAAATCCACTAGATGAACCTGCGATTGAGTGGAACAGCAGGGTTTCACTTACTCTTTTTTATATAGCAATCTTCCCATCCATCATATCTTATCTCATTTGGAACTATGGCATGCAAAAGCTTGGAGCACCAACAGGCGGTCAATATATACATCTCATGCCTTTTTTCGGAGCGCTGATGGCTATCATATTTCTAGGTGAAAAAATCAAATCTTTTCACCTTATAGGTGCTCTTTTTATAGGTCTTGGGATATGGCTCAGTATAAAAAACAAGGAAAAAGAAAATGAAAAACTTTAATTTAAAAGTAATGGCAATACTTTTTACAAGTATAGTCTTTAGCGATGTGCGACTTTGGACAAAGGTAACTTTGGACCCTTTAAACGCTCTTTAAATGATACCTCATACGGGTATAAGGTTGTAAAAGATATTACCAAAACTGCACCGACAGATTATATTGAAATTTTTGAAGTGCGCCCTGGAGATTGCTCCTCCAACTCAGGCTGGAGTGACTGTGCGAATGATAGAGAAAGAAGTGAACTATCCGGCTCTAAAGATAATTATCCAGGCGATGAATATTGGTATGGATGGTCTATATATATCCCAAAAAGTTATATTAATGTTTATCCCACTAAAACAGCTCTTGGGCAATTTCATCAAAAAGGCTCACACCCTGTCTGGATGTTTCAAAATTCAACAGGAGGACTATACCTCGATCAGCAAGTGCATGGTTATACAGAAAAATACTATCCTCTTATAGCAAAAACAGAGTTCAAGGGCAGATGGCACACGATCAAGCTACATGTCAAATGGTCCAAAAATAACGATGGTTTTTTTTATGTTTGGATAGATGAAAAACAAAAAGTAAAATACATAGGTCAAACGATGGATGCAAACCAAGTTTACTTTAAATATGGAATATATCGCTCCTTTCTATCCAGATACAAAAACGAGTATGGTGTCCAAAAAGTACCTGCTCAAAAAGTATATTATTCAAATGTCAAAAGAAGCGAAACAGAAAAAGGGTTACTCTCAAGCAGATAATTGAGAATTTAAGAGAAAATTAGCAAGAGAGCACTTATCTTCAAGGTTTACTAATAACAATACCCTTAA
Source organism: Campylobacteraceae bacterium (assembly GCA_026988975.1). GTDB lineage: Bacteria > Campylobacterota > Campylobacteria > Campylobacterales > Sulfurospirillaceae > JAADIZ01. The sequence goes on along the minus strand of JALSKH010000129.1, from coordinate 10,009 downwards.
AAATCTTGAGCTTTAACAACTTTTTATCATTTGTTATGAATTCATCACAGTTTAGTCTTGCTGCACTATTTAGGATTATCAAATCTTCAAAATCATTAAATATTTTATCAAAAAAATCACTCTTCGCAAGAAAAAAATCATGATGACTTATATACCAAGGTGTTACTTCACAACAAAGTGCATCTATAGCAGATATAGTCTCTTTTGGTGGGTATCGTCTCTTTTGTGTCAAAATATAATAAAAAGTGGTAATAAAATCTGATGAAAAGAAAAATTCAAAATTCTCTTTGTCTTTGTTTGACATATACCAATCTACTGAGTTTTTGGAAGTAGGTCTCGTAGTATCTAGCAAATCCAAACATATATTTGCATCAAGAAATATCTTCATGGTGCTCTCTTTTCATATCTTTAAAGTCTTCTTTCCCTATCTTGCCATCAAGCATACCTATAAAATTTCCTGTTCTTTTGTTGGCTTTTTTTTCTATCTCTTCTATCAAAGTTGGCTCTTTAATGATAGCTTTAAAATAGAGATTTATGGCTTCGGTGAAACTTTTTTTATTGTTTTTAAGTATCTCTTTTGTCTGTTCTATCACATCTTTGTTAAAAACAAAATTTTTACGGATTTTAAGTGTATTCATATAAAACTCCTTTTTTATTATGTATAGTATTTGTATGTTTGGATTATACAGTAAATATCTCTACATGTAAAGCTAAAAATTAATGGTATGCAATATGTGCTAATTTTTAGTTAAAAGTAAATACTTTACCCTCTTTATTGTATATTTCAGTCGGTATAAAGAGTAATTTTTATATAATTCAGTCAGTTAATTGGAGATAATATGAATAAAGATAAAATATTTGAGATAATCAATGATTGGAACTTTTGGTATAAGCCACTTCCTAAGACACATAAAAGAAAGCGGTATGAAGAGGAAATAGCAAAAAAATCTTCTACAGGTGAAGTGATAGTCATAAAAGGGGTTCGTCGTAGTGGTAAATCAACACTTCTTATAAATGAAATAAAACGGCTTACAACCCAGGGAGTTGATATCAAAAATGTACTTTTTGTCAATTTCGAGGATCAACGATTTAGAATGTTTGATGATAAAACTCTGCTCGAGGATATAAAAAATATCTATCTTGAGTATATTAAGCCCGTAGGTGACATAGTCATCATGTTAGATGAAGTACAGAACATAAGTGATTGGGAGCAGTGGGTACTGAAAGAGTATCAGTTAAATAATAATCGTCTATATGTAACCGGATCAAATTCGCATTTATTGGGTGCAGAGTTTGGAACGGCACTTAGTGGTAGATATCTAGATATAGAGGTTTTTCCACTCTCTTTTAAAGAGTATCTTTTATTTAATGATATCAAGATAAAATCGAAGGCAAAACTTTTACACTATAAAATATTGCTCCAACAGCACTTTAACGCATATATAGCATTTGGTGGTTTTCCTAAAGTTGTATTGGTTAAAGACGAGGAGTTAAAAAAAGAGACTATTAGAAGTTATTATGATTCTATATTGCTTAAAGATATCGTGGCAAGATATAAGTTAAAAAATTATCAGACACTTCATGAGCTTGCTTTGTTTATATTATCAAATAATGCAACTATCAACGCCTACAATAAACTCAAAAATAGTTTTTCAAGCTCATTTGAGACGATACGAGACTATATGGAATATTTGGAAAATGCCTATATCATCTTATCAATCAACAAATTTGACTACTCTTTTAAAAAACAGATAGCCAATCCTAAAAAGTTTTATGCTATAGATACAGGATTTGCAAATGTCGTATCATTTAATATCTCTAAAAAAATAGGTGCAAATTTGGAAAATATCGTTTTTTTAGAACTCAAAAGAAGAGGCGAGAAGATATATTATTTTAAAAGTAAAAAAGGTTTCGAGATAGATTTTTTAGTGTCTAAAGATGGCTTAACAAAACTTATACAAGTCTCTGCAACTTTAGAAAACGAAGAGACCAAAAAGAGAGAGTTAAGAGTTTTTGAGGAAGCCAAGAAAGAGCTTAGAGGCAATCTTGAAATGATACTTATAACATTTGATAGCTCTAAAATCATAAAACAAAATGGCATGGAAATAAAAATAGTAAATATTTTAGACTTTTTACTACTTTCATAATGGTGTAAAATATGTACCAATTTTTAGTTAAAAGTAAATACTTGACCCTCTATTGTTGACAAAAATACTTCATTTGGAGTATAATCCGATATGAGGAGCAGGATATGAAGATACAAACGAGCGTACGAGTAGAAGATGAATTTTACAAAGAAGCAACAAAGGTATTTAAAAGATTTGGTTTAACATTTGGGGATGCTGTCAACCTTTTTTTATCAAAAGTTTCTATGGAACAAGCCATTCCTTTTGCACTAAGTATTCCGCAACTAAAACAGGCAAAAAATTTAGAAGACGATTTCATACAACTCCAAGAGTCTTCAATGAAAAAAAGTTGGGATAATGAAAAAGATAAGGCTTGGGATGAGCTATAAAGTAGGTGATATCGTACTTGTAAAATTTCCTTTTACCAATCTTAAAGAGGCAAAAAAACGCCCTGTATTGATTGTTAAAGCTCAAAATGATCTGAACGATGCAATCTGTTTACAAATTACTTCCAATGATAATCAATCTCATCTGATGAGACTTAATGACACCGATCTAAAAGAGAGTATTTTTTCTATAGTCTCTTATGTTAAATATGACAAATGTTTTACCATCAATGCTGAAATTATTGACAAGAAAATAGCAATAGTTACAGAAAATCTACTCAAAAATATAAAAACGCTTTTTTGTGATGTACTATTTTAAGGAAGTAAGGACTCAGAGATTTACTTTTGACTTAGTTCAGTTTTTAGTTAAAAGTAAATACCTGACCCTGTTTATTTTATGAATTTACTTGAAACTCTTTATGGTGTTAAACTTAAGAACTCTCTATTTTATGATAGAAAAGTTAAGATTACTCATAAAAAAACTCTTTTGTTAGGTCCTAGGAAAAGTGGCAAGACTCATCTTATTGTTGATTATCTACAAAATTTTGATGCTAGTGAATATTTGTACATTGACTTTGAAGATACAAGGGTTGACAAGAGTGAAATCGACTATCTTAAACTAAAAAAATTTATCGCAAAGAACCATATAAAGCTTTTGGTTTTGGAAAATTTTGATTTCTACTTTGATATTCCTTTTGTTGAGGAGATTATCATAACTTCATCAAATAAAACTCTACATGTAGAGAACTTTGAGAGACTTTTTCTATACCCTCTTGATTTTGAAGAGTTTATCGCTTTTAATAAGAGATTTTTAAATGCTGAGCAGCTATTTAATATCTACTCAAATAGGGGTTCTCTTGCTGAGATTATTCTTTTTACTGAAGAGAATTATCTGCAAAAATTACAAAGAGTTGCTCGTGAACTGTTTGATTCTAACAATGAATACTTGGTATTTAAAAAATTTTGCGAACTACAAAGCACCAAAGCATCTCTTTTTCAAATCTACAACCAACTTAAAACTAAAACAAAAATCTCTAAAGATTTTCTATACAGTGTTAGCAAAAAACTGCAAGATCAGGAAATCATCTTTTTTTTGGAGAAATATGCCCACAAAAAAGCTACTAAAAAAATCTATCTATTCGACTTTGCTATCAAAAATGCACTAACTTACAAAAAGGATTTTTTAAAGAGGTTTGAAAATATGGTATTTGCAGAACTCTATAAAAAAAATGAGAAACTCTATTATAGTGATTATTTGGATTTTTATATACCTCAAAAAAATGAAGGCATAATATGCTCGCCTTTTACACCTATAGAAAATTTGAAACTTAGACTAAACAAACAGATAGAGCATTTTTTATCTCTAGGAGTTAAAAATATCAAAATCATAACCATAGGAAATGAAGAGAAATTTAGCATAAAAAGTATAAACTTTGAACAAATCACATTTTGGGAATGGGCTTTAGGGGATTAGCATGGAAAAAGAGTTATGTGGAATTGATGAAGCAGGTAGAGGCTGTATAGCAGGTCCTTTGGTCGTAGCAGGAGTTGCACTCTTAACTCCTATTGATGGACTGGCTGATTCTAAAATCTTGAGCGAAAAGAGGAGAGATGAACTATTTCCTCTAATAAAAAAACACTCAAAATACAAAATTATCTTTTGCGATAACAACATGATAGATAAGCATGGTTTGAGCTACTGTTTAGGATACGCCATAAAGGAGATAAAAGAGTTTTTTAGTGAGTATGAAATCTTAATGGACGGCAATAGTACATTTGGTGTCAGCGACATAAAAACCATGATAAAAGCAGACGCAAAAGTGCCACAAGTGAGTGCTGCGAGCATCTTGGCAAAAGTGAGCCGAGACTCCTACATGTACAGTATATGCGATGAGTTCCCAGAGTACTCGTTTGCAAAGCACAAAGGATATGGAACAGCCCTACATGTAGAGGAGATAAGAAAGTATGGCTACTCAAATATACATAGAAAAAGCTTCAAAATCAAGGCATTAAGAGAACCTTTACTCTTCTAAGTAAACTTTTTTAAGATTCTCAATTTTTGAGCTCATATTTAAAAGAAGCATATCCGCTATAACTAAAGATGCCATGGATTCTGCTACCACGCTTCCTCTGACTGCTATACACGGGTCATGTCTGCCTTTTAATGAAAAATCCATCTCGTTTCCATCTTTATCTATAGTTTTTTGCTCCATGAAAATAGATGGCGTCGGCTTAAAATAGACTCTCAGATCTATATCTTCACCATTTGAGATACCGCCTAAAATACCTCCACTTTTGTTACTTAAAAAACCATCTTTTGAGATTTGATCATTATTTTGAGAACCTAGAGTTTTCGCAGCCTCTATACCATCTCCAATCTCTACGGCTTTTACTCCATTTATGCCCATCATCGCATCGGCTAGCAAAGCATCTAATTTATAGTATATCGGCTCTCCTAATCCAACTGGAGCATTTTGAACTCTGATTTGGGCAACTCCACCGATGGAATTGTGTGAATTTTTGGCTTTTAGTATCATCTCTTGCCAAATTTTATCTTTATCAGGATCAAGTGCATATATCGGGCTTTGCACAGGGTATGAAAAGTTTAAATCATCAGCTCCTACTCCACCGATTTCGCAAACTCCGCTAGAGACTTTGATATCTAACTCACTTAATATCAACTTTGCAACTGCCCCTGCTGCCACTCTAGCTGCAGTCTCTCTAGCACTACTTCTGCCACCACCTCTATAGTCTCGCACTCCGTACTTTTTATAGTATGTAAAATCAGCATGCCCCGGGCGAAAGATCTCTTTTATATTTTCATAGTCTCTACTCTTTTGGTCTTCATTAAAAATAACAAGTTCTATGGGTGTGCCAGTGCTTAAGCCTTCAAAAACTCCGCTCAAAATCTCAACTTTGTCGCCCTCTTTTCTGGCTGTTGCAAAGCTGTTTTGCCCTGGTCTTCTTCTGCCTAGCTCACTTTGGATAAAATCCATATCAAGCTTAATGCCTGCTGGAACTCCATCTATCAAACATCCGATAGCCTTACCGTGCGACTCTCCAAAGGTACTAAAACTAAATCTTCTTCCAAATTTGTTCATATCTATTTTCTCTTTTTTAAAGTTTCCAAAGCTATTTTAGCCGAGGCTTGTTGTGCCTCTTTTTTGCTTTTACCTGTTGCTCTTGATATCTCTTTATCCTGCACCACAACTGCCATCTCAAACTCTTTTTTGTGATCTGGTCCATAAGCTCTTATAAGTCTATACTCTGGAGTTTCTCCAAATTTTGCCTGGGTTAGCTCCTGAAGTGTCGTCTTAAAGTCCCTAAAAACAGCATTCATATCTATGATGGGGTATGCTTGATTTAGTAAATCTATACAAACCTCTTTACTCTTTTGCAAACCAGCTTCAAGATAGAGTGCGCCCATCAAAGCTTCAAAAGCATTTGAAAGCAGAGATGGCTTTTCTCTGCCCTTATTGTTCTCTTCTGCCAAAGAGATATATATATGTTCGCCTAGATTTAGTATTTGCGCCAACTTTTCAAAACCTTTTTCATTGACAAGCGAGGCTCTAAGCTTGGAAAGCTCACCCTCTGCCACATTTGGAAACTTATGATAAAGATACTCTCCGACTATCAGATCCAAAACGGCATCACCTAAAAACTCTAACCTTTCATTATTGTAAGGTTTCTTGTAACTTTTATGCGTTAGAGCTTCGATTATCAGATCTTGATCTTTAAACTGATAATCCAAACGCTTTTGCAATATCTTAACATTATCGCCCACTTACACTCCTTCTATTTTTATGTCCCCTTTTTACGGAAGTAAATTCCGTAAAAATTCCTCGCACTAAAGCTACGCCTTTGGCGAGAAAACTATTTAATGCGGAAATAAATTCCTGACAAATTCCTTGCACTATTTCTTTAGCTTTAGCGCTTCTTCTTTTGCTATTTTATCACAAATCTCATTCTCTTCGTGTCCTGCGTGTCCTTTTACCCATGTTGCTTTGATTTTATGGTTTTTTGCTGCTTTTATATACTCTTGCCAAAGTTCTGGGTTTTTCACCTTTGCAAAGCCTTTTTTTATCCAATTTTTTAGCCACTCGTTTATCCCTCTGACTACATAGCTAGAGTCACTCACTATCTCAACTTCACAAGATTCTTTGAGTGCTTTTAGCCCCTCTATGACTGCTTTTAACTCCATTTGATTATTTGTCGCTAGCTTTTGTCCGCCACTCACAATCTTCTCATTTTCATTGTATCTCAAAATAGCACAATACCCGCCCTCGCCTGGATTGCCAAGCGATGAGCCATCAGAGAAAAGGTATATTTTCTTCATGGTTTGCTTTTACTATATAGCTTTGTATCTTCACATTTCCTATAGAGAGACAATTTGGACACCTGTAAAAGTATAGAGGATAGACATTTTTACACTCTTTACACATGTAGTGAAAACTAAGCTCAGCCTGCACACTTCCCTCTTTTTTCAAAGCTCCTAACGCCTCAAGAGCAAAAACGCCTCCACTCTCTTTTTTATAATCCAACAACCCCTTTGCCATGGCAATTTGCCTAGGGATTTGCTCATCAAAAAGAGTCAAATCTATCCATTTTTTATCACTATACCATAGCAGATCAGTCAGATTTTTGAAATCAAAATTTTTAAAGTCATCAATCGATACTTCTAGTCTATTTTGTTGCATAAATTCAAAATACTTCCTCTGTAAAAACCTCTCTTTTTTACAAATCTTTTTTAACTTTTCCTCTTTTGTTTTATTGTCTGTCTTGGAGTTTTCGATGATCTGCAAAGCTTGAAGATAGAGTTTTTGTTTTTTAGTGCTAGCTCCTAACTCCTCAAGAGCATCAAGCACTTCGATAGCTTTGTCATACTCCTTGAGCTTCTCATAAACAACGCTAAGATACTTCAAGGATTCTGCATTTCGAGGATGCAGTCTAAGTGACTCCAAGAAGATCTCCGCGCCTCTTCTTAAAAATCCTGCTTTAAAATATATCTTGCCAAGACTCGAAAGAAGATATTGCTTTTTATCCTTTCCTTTGACTCTTTTAAGTGCGACTAGATATATGCTGATAGCTTTTTCATAATCTCCACTCTTCCCATAAGCATCTGCAAGAAGTGCTAGAGACTCAATAGGAATATTTGAGTCTTGGAGTAGCTTTTTATACTCCTCTTCATCGCTGATAATTTCAAATTTTTTGATAAATTTTTTGATACTATCTTTCTCTTCTTTGCTCTTAAAAACGCCCCACCAATAATTCGCGAATGAGATAACAAAGATGATAGCAAAAAGTATGATGAACCCAAATGCCGGATCTCTATACTCTATAAAAAAGTTGTTCAATGATTTGCCTTATATATTTTATGGGTTTCTTTTGAAACTATTTCTTAGAGGGCAAATCCTCCCGTTGGTCTGAGCCTCACGAAATAGTTTCAAAAGAAACCCATTATACCAAATTAGTTTTTAAATGTTATAATACCATATGATAGATAATCAATCAATAGAAAATTTAAAAAGCAGATTAGATATAGTCGATGTTGTCGGAAGCTACTTGGAGCTGAGAAAAAATGGTGCGAATTTTAAGGCTATTTGCCCATTTCACAGTGACTCTAACCCTAGTTTAGTGATCAGCCCATCAAAGCAGATTTACCACTGTTTTAGTTGTGGTGCCGGGGGAGACTCTATAAAATTTGTGATGGAGTATGAGAAGTTAAACTACCCAGAAACCATAGAAAAACTTGCAAATATGTACAATTTCTCGCTATCTTACACGGATGAGAAAAACAAAACCATAGACAGAAAATTGATGGAAAATCTTACTCTGTTTTTTAGAAAAAAACTAGATGATAACAAAATAGCAAAAAAATACCTGATAGAAAGAGGTATCGGACAAGCTAGCATTGAGAAGTTTGAACTAGGATTTGCACCAAGTTCTGATGAAACGCTCAACTTTTTAAGAGGTCACGGGTACTCCATAGGCGAAGCAAAAGAGTTTGGAGTTGCGGATATATCTACCAATAGCGACAGGGCATATTGTAGATTTATAGAGAGGATCATCTATCCGATTCGCTCAAGAAGTGGCAAATTTGTAGGATTTGGTGGCAGAACCATCACAAATCACCCTGCAAAGTACATCAACTCTCCGCAAACCAGATACTTTAATAAATCCAGACTTCTTTATGGCTACTTTTTTGCAAAAGATGAGATATTTAAACAGAAAAAAATCATCATAACAGAGGGGTATATGGATACCATCATGCTCCATCAAGCAGGATTTACAAATGCGGTTGCTACACTCGGAACGGCATTGACTACAGAGCATCTTCCACTCATTTCCAAGATGGAACCTGAAGTTATACTCGCATATGATGGAGATAGTGCCGGCATAGCAGCCGCTCTTAAAGCTTCTATACTTTTGAGTCGCCACTCTTTTAGAGGTGGCGTTGTGATCTTTGGTGGGGATTTAGATCCTGCGGATATGGTAAAAAATGGTGAAGAGCAAAAGCTAAGCAGGCTCTTTAGCGAAGCGCAACCATTTGTAGAGTTTACGATAGAGCAAATCGCAAAAAAGTATAATCTGCACGATGGATTAGAGAAGCAAAAGGCCCTCAAAGAAGGAATGGCATACCTACAAAGTCTGCCCTCAACTCTGCAAGAGAGTTACAGGGGAGTGCTAAGCGGAGTGCTAAACCTGCCTCAAAACTTGGTCAAAGTCAAAAGAGATGTCAGAAGAAGAGAGTCAAAAGAGAGTTTTATAGATGTACTAGAATTGACAATCATAAAAACGATACTTTCAAAGCCATCACTCATAGATACACTCTTAGACAGCGTAGATACAAGTATGTTTAAAACACACTCCCAAGAGTTCGCACTTTTGCTGAACAATGAGCTAGTACATCCGCTTTTAAGGGAGATAGTTCTATGGGATGACATAAAAACTTATGATGAAAATGAGCTGATTTCTGCTATGATTAGATTTCTGTTTAGATTTTACAGTGAAAAACTGCAACAGGTAAAAAGTGATAAAACACTAGACTATAAGCAGAAACAGTTTCGCATAAGATCATATCAAGAGAAGCTTTTTAGATTGAAAAAGGGAGAATTAGTAAGTTATGAGTAACAAAAAAAGATGCCTAGCGCTCTTCAGTGGTGGATTGGACAGTATGCTAGCTATAAAATTGATGACACTTCAAAACATAGAAGTTATAGCATTAAATATGAACATCGGCTTCGGCTCCAAAACAGATATGAGCTCCATAATGCAAAAGAGAGCCCAAATGGCTGGAGCTAAATTTGAAATCATAGATGTACGAGACAACTATATAAAAAACATACTTTTTGACCCAAAATTTGGCTATGGCAAAAACTTCAATCCTTGTATAGACTGTCATGGTTTTATGTTTAGAATTGCTATGGAACTATTAGATAGATATGATGCTTCTTTTTTAGTTACAGGCGAAGTCGTAGGGCAGAGACCGATGAGTCA
>JALSKH010000128.1 GCA_026988975.1 Campylobacteraceae bacterium | reverse complement strand
ACCAAAGCTTCAAGCGTTTCTATCTTCTCTATTTGTGTAGCATCTTTAGCAATCCGATGATACACCCCATTTCTAAACGAAAGCGTTACTTCTTCTTTTCTAAGAGAAATGACAAAATTGTTAACAAAGACAGCGTTGGGGTGTTTTGAAGAGTAGAAATTTCCCATGACACAGTCGGCATGACCATAGTGAGCTAAATCGAAACGGTAGAGAACAAAAGAGCCATTATCTTTGAGCCATTCAAGTTGATATTGTCCATTCGTTAAGCAAACAACTCGATAACCATTTTGCTCTTCTTTTTGATGAATATTTAAAATAGTTTGAGGAGTTATCATCCCAAATCCTACATCTACGAGGTAATATTCACCCTCCCACTCTAAAAGCGTTACCCTATGAGTACGTGGCATATCTTTTTCTTCATTGTTAAGCACTTTAGCAATGAGTATGCGTACCTTAAAACCCAATGATTGAAGCACTTCATACATCAAAGCATTGTGTTCAAAACAGTAGCCACCTAAATTTTTAATGACTATTTTTTCCATAATGTCATTGATGTCTAAAGAGATGTCTTTCCCTAAAAGTACAGCAATGTTGTTAAAAGAAAATGTTTCTAAATGTCTTTTTTGTAGGGTTCTTACAAGCTCTAGTGAGGGCTTGTTAGGGCTTAGATTGAGTTTTTTGAAGTAAGGAGTAAAGTTAGACATCATTAAATCTTTTTTTGTTTTTTAAATTTTGGCTTGAAGTATACTATAAGTCTTGATACAACAAGGTTAGATTGTGAGGTATGTTATATCTAAAAAATTTATATTTGTACTGTTTAGTACATAAATTTAAAAATCCTCTTGACATTTATGTACCACTTAGTCTATAATACCCTCATGACAAATAAAATACAAACTAGAGGTCGTCCAAAAACATTTGATGAGACAGAAGTTTTGATACTCGCTATGCACCATTTTTGGGAACATGGTTATGACAAAACTTCACTCGATAGCCTACTCAAAGCAATGGGAATTAAAAAAAGCTCTTTTTATGCTACCTTTAAAAGCAAAGAGGAGCTTTTCTCAAAAACATTGGAACTCTACAGAGAACAGACCATACAATCTTTACGCAATCTCAAAGAGAATGTAGGTGCAAAAGAGGCAATGCTGACCCTCTCGGAGCTGACTATCAAAGAACTCAAAGAGACGGGAAAAGTTCGAGGATGTCTACTTGTTAACTCTGGCAAAGAGTGTTACAACCGTTATGAAGACCTTAGCCGACAGATAAGCCATGAATTTAACTTCATGCAAAATATGTTTGCAGAACTCATACAAGATGCCAAAGACAAAGGTGAGATAAAAAATCCAAAAGATGCAAAGACCATAGCAGGACGCTATATGAATACACTCAACGGACTCATTGTCACCATACAAGCAGGTGCATCTTCAGAGTTGATAGAGGATTTGATAGAAAATCTAAAAGAGATATTGGAGTAGTTTTTTATAAGACAATTCCAATATCTCTTTTATTGATTATTTTTGTACCAATTAGTACATTTATAGTTGTGAGAAAGATAACAGTTTTAAAATTGAGGTGTACATTTTTGTACCAATTAGTACATATAAATAATAAAAGGAATTTATCATGAGTTTAATTACAATACCAAACGTTGAGAGTGCAACAGGAGAGGTCAAAGCCGTCTATGATGAGATGTTAGAGAGTTGGGGTGTAGTACCTGAACCAATTAGAGCATTTAGTCATAATCCAAAACTACTTCGTAATAGTTGGGAGAGATATAAAATAGATGCCCAAAATGAAAACTTTTCACCAAAAATGACAACCATGATGCGTATGCTCATAGCTGAAGCACACGCTTGTGAGTTTTGCATAGGGTTCAATAAGGCGATGCTGATGAATTTTTTTGAGGTGAGTGAAGATGAGATAATAGCACTTCAAAAAGAGCCGAAAACAGCAAAACTTGATGAAAAACAAAAAACGATGCTACTCTTTATGCTCAAATCAACCTCTACCCCACATGAAGTAAGCAAGGATGATATAGAAGATTTAAAAAAGCTA
>JALSKH010000127.1 GCA_026988975.1 Campylobacteraceae bacterium | reverse complement strand
CTAATCCATAAACCTCAACATCATAATCTTTAAGGGGAAGTTCTAAAAAGTGGTCACGTACCGACCCACCAACTATGATGGCTTTGGCATTTTGTTTTTTTAATTCTTTAGAGATGGTTTTTAAAATTGTTGGTATTTTCATTTTGTAATTATAGCGAATTGAGGCTATGGTAGATTTAAAGAGTAACTCCAAAAACTATCCCTTTGCTTAAGCCTTGAGTAATGCGAATTTGATGCTGAACCGTTGAGGGGTCATAGGCAAGTTCTGATTTTTTGCCATTATAAAAACCCTCTTTGTGTTAAACTTTTTACACGCCTATCATAAAACTTCTCTAAACTATCCACAAAGCTACTAACGCTATATCTACTCTTATATATCTTTAACCCATCATATAGCTCAATCTCTCTACACTTTTCTATATAAGAGGGAAACTCATCTACAAAAATATCAACTATCTTCTTAATACTCTTTTTACTCTGTAGCTTACTAATGCCAACTCTTGAAGCTATATCAACAAAATCATCTACCGAAATATTACGCCTTTTCCCACCAAGAGGCAATCCAAGCTCATCACTGTCTCCTCTGTAAACACCATTAGAAATCAAATCATAGAGTGGAGAGAGTCTATATTTATCTTTACCAATATTGATAATAGAGATATTCTTAATATGCAAATCAGCATGTTCAATAACAAATGAAAATAGATAAAACTCCAAAAACTTCAATCTCTCCTCTTTAAATTTTACAACTTTTGCTATCGCATCAAAAAGCTTCTCGCTTGTGGTAAAATACTTTTGGTCACTCTTAATGTTCATTATCTGTGCAAAATCTCTTTGCTCATATTTGTAGCCATCATATCGGTCATAGCGTTTTACTACATAATGAAAATCTTTCTCTCCAGCCACAACACCTGACCACGGCACATCAAAGCCATAAGCATTTTTAGCAAAACTCATAAACAGATGCTCATTTAAGCCCATATAAGGCAAATAGGTTTGATTTTTATCTCTAAAATCATAAATGGCACTTTGACTATTATAGGGCTTTAACAGATAAAGAGCTTTACTACTTTGCTTTATCACTTTTTGCTCAAAGTCTATATTTACATCTATCTTATTCTGATAACCACTAAGTGAAGAGTGCTTCCCTTTGGCTTCCAAAATCTCTTTCTCTATGGCTATGTTAAAATCTAAAATATTAAAAAAACTGTTCTCTTCTAAAATATTCTCTTTAACACTAACCCAACTTTTACATTTTGAGCAGTCAACATTATATTCATAAAGCTTATCAGCCGAAATAAAATCAAAATTTCCATGTGTATTTTCAAGCTCCAAGAGTATCTCTGCCAAACTCTTACCCTTTGCCAAATAAGCATCTCGCCTATCACTCTCTGGAATTAAATTTTCAAAAATAGGAAAAAGTGTAGCCGATGTTAAGAGCGTATCTATACTCAATCCATCTAACGCTTTCCCTTTGTAGCTCTTCTCATATTCAAACCAATAACACCCCACTTCATAGCCCAAAAAACCTACCAATTCAGCACTTTTAAACACAGCTATCTGATTAACTTTATGTTTTAAAACCTGTTGATAATATCGCCCTCGCCCCTCTCCAAAAGCCTCTATTTCTCTTTGCTCAATAAGTCTATCAATATGCCTTTTAATAGTAGCCCTAGGAATACCTGTATGCTCAACCAACTCCGACATTACTTGCGTTGGAAATTTATCAAATGATTCTATAATAATTTTTTCAATCTTTTTCATAATTTTATTATACCTTTTTTGGCTCACTTTTGGCTCATTTTCATATATTTAAGATTATTTTTATAATTAAACCTAAAAAACCTCCTGCTTTGCCTCACATTGCACCTGCACAATTATCGGCTCTTCCACATCAAGCCGTGCAACAGTCAATGCCTTACCCCACAAACAACCCGTATCGAGTGCCAATACATTGCTGTCTTGATAGTAGCCCAATGTTGACCAATGACCAAAGACTATCTTTAGACTTGTAGAACGTCTAGTAGGACAGGCGAACCAAGGCTTTAACCCTTTTTTAAGTACTTTAT
>JALSKH010000126.1 GCA_026988975.1 Campylobacteraceae bacterium | reverse complement strand
AATCGTGATTATGGATTATGTAAATTTATCATTTTAGTGCCATCTAATGCCATACGACAAGGTACACTTAAAAATATCAAAATCACTAAAGAGTTTTTTGTAAAAGAGTATGGCAAACAACTCTCTGCATTTAACTACAGTGAAAAAACAGTTGCAAACTACATCAATGCAAGTGATATGAATATTTCAGTTCTTGTCTCCACCTACCAGTCCTTTAACAGTGCATCAAACAAGATAAACAAAAAAGGGGTAGAGCAGAGTCTCATAGGTCGTGCAAAGAGTTATATGGAAGCTATCGCTTACTTAAAACCTGTCATCATCATAGATGAGCCACATAGATTTGAGGGTAAACAAACAGCAAAATATCTAAAAGCATTTAATCCACTCTTTACACTTAGATTTGGAGCGACTTATAAAAATGATGAGTATCAAAATCTCATCTATACTCTTGATAGTGTTGATGCATTTTCACAAGGTTTAGTAAAAGCCATTACCGTTGATACGGTGGGAAATGAAAATGTGGATAACCATACCATAGCGTACAAAAAAGTAACTGGTGCTAACCAAAAAGAGTATGTAGCAACTATAGAGTATAAAGATATAAACTCAAAAACTAAAACGATTAAACTTAAAAAAGGGGACAATCTAGGTCTAGAGGCTGAGATAGAGTATCTTAAAGGCTACATCATAGAGAAAATCACAAAAAGTGAAGTGCTTTTTGCCAATGGTATATCGCTAGCTATAGGAGAGAGTGAAAGTTATGGTGTGCTTTTAGATGCTATGCAGACTCAAATAGTAGATACTGCTATTAAAAATCATTTTGAGAGAGAAGAGGAGCTTTTTAAGTTAGATATAAAAGCACTTTGTCTCTTTTTTATAGATAGAGTTGATAAATATCTACTTGATGATGGTAGCAGTGGAGCGTTGGCTACACTTTTTGAAAAACTCTATTTGAAAAACTTAGAAGAGGTGCTACAAAGAGATAATTTAGATGAAGAGTATAAAAAGTATCTTTTAAAAACAAAAGAGAGTCTCAAAGAGTTACATAGTGGGTATTTCGCTAAATCTAAAAATCTAAAAGATGAAGAGGAAGCCATAGAGCTTATACTTAACAAAAAAGAAGAGTTGCTATCGTTTGATAGTAACTTACGATTTATATTTTCTCAATGGGCGTTACAAGAGGGGTGGGATAATCCAAATGTTATGACACTTTGTAAATTGGCACCAAGTAACTCTAAAATATCTAAACTCCAACAAATCGGTCGGGGGCTTAGACTTGCTGTGAAACAAGATGGAAGAAGAGTGACAAAAGAAGATAGTGATTTTGATTTTATTAACGAGCTTTTTGTGGTAGTGCCATCTACAGAAAGGGATTTTGTAAGCTCTATACAAAATGAGATAAGCGAGCATAGTGTCAAGCAAGTCTCAAAGCTATTTAATGAGGAGGTAATGCTAGATAACGCCATAGCTTTAACACCTAGAGTAGCTGTTCGACTTTTAGATAAACTCGAAGATTTAGGTTTTATTGCTATTGATGATGAAGATATGAGTGAAATAGTTATCTCAAAAGAGAAGTACAACTCAAAGTCAAAAGAGCTAGAGACTTTAGATATAAAGGGTTGTGATAATGAAAAGCTAAAAGCGTATTTTGATAGCTATTTTAAAACAACCAGCAGGATTAAAGCCAAAGATAGAAGTGGCAAAAAAGATAAAGGCAAAATAAAAATAGATAAAGATAAATTTAAAAAGTTTAAAAATCTATGGGATACTTTAAACTATGATGCAGTGGTAAAGTATGACATTAACACTCAAGAGCTTGTTGATAAATCTGTAGCGAAAATAGATGCTGATTTTATGATGAGTGGTCAAGATATAATTATAAAAAGAGATAGTCATATAGAAGATGAAAAGAGGCATGACAGCCAGAGAGATAGTGTAAATGTAAAGACACACTCTATTTTTACAATGTATGAATTTGTAAAGACACTTTCTAACAACACAAAACTAAGTTTACAAACGATAGCGAGTGTACTAAAGGGCATAAAAAAAGAGAAGTTTGAACTCATCGCAAAAAATGAAAA
>JALSKH010000125.1 GCA_026988975.1 Campylobacteraceae bacterium | reverse complement strand
GTAACACTTTTAGCATTTGCAGTGAGTTTTCCTATCGCTTTTTATTTGACAAAAGTCATTTCGCCCAAAATAGCAGGCTTCTTGATGTTGCTACTTTTGATACCTTTATGGGTGGGAGAACTTGTCACCATTTATGGCTGGGTTGTAGTTCTTGGAGAAAATGGTGTCATTAATGAATCTTTAAAATATTTAGGTCTCATAGAGACATCTTTACCATTGATATATAATAATGTTAGTATGACTATCGGGCTACTCTATATGTCCATGCTCTTTATGATTATTCCAATTATGACAACACTAGAGAGTCTCGATGATGCACAGATAGAAGCTGCTAGTGATTTGGGAGCAAGCAAATGGACAGTATTTAGAAGGATTGTAATCCCACACTCCATGCCAGGGATTATTAATGGTTCGATTATTGTTTTTATGCTCGTTATAGGAGACTATGTTGCTCCAAACATTTTGGGAGGAAAAAGTTCACTATGGTTTACAGAACAGATTTATAATCAATTTCTTTCTACATTCAATTGGAACCAAGGTGCGGCATTTGGCTTCTTACTCCTGATAATCTCTTCGGTAACGATATGGATGGCATTGAGGCTTTCTGGACAAAAATTAGACAAGGTAGGAGAATAATATGATACGATCACTTCCAAACTCACCTCTGTACAAATATGGTTTTAGAGTGTATGTCTCACTCTTTTTTATCTTTTTACTCATACCTTTAGTTGCGGTTTCGGTACTTGCATTTAATGATACCACATCTATCACACTTCCATGGAAAGGGTTTACGTTAGATTGGTTTTTTGTTGATAGCACCGAACGTTTAGGTCTTTTTGCAGATGAAGACCTACTTAATAGTATATGGGTCAGTCTACAAACCTCTTTTCTCATGGCAACACTATCTACCATAGTAGGGACCATTGCCGCATTACTTTTTGAATCATTTAATTTTAGATTTAAAAAAATATTTTACTTTTTTGCCATTGCACCTCTTGTGATACCAGGGGTAATCTTGGGTATATCTATTTTACTTGCGTCTACTTATGTGGGTGGGTGGCTAGATACAAATTTGGGTATTGATTTGGAAATATTTGGACCAGGGTTTTGGCTAGTAGTTTTAGGTCAGTTTTCTTTTGGAGCAACCTATGCCATGCTTTTAGTTGCTGCTAGACTCAAAAAGTTTGATCCTGAACTCGAAGATGCTGCTCTTAGCCTCAAAGCTACAAGATTAGAGTCCATATGGTATATTACGATACCTTTTTTGAAACCAGCTATTATCGGTGCATTTGTGATAGCTTTTTTAATGAGTTTTTCAAACTTTAATACAACCATTTTTTTAGTTGGCTCAGACCCAACATTGCCTGTAGATTTATATTCTAGAATTAAGTTTAGTTCTACTCCTGTACTGAATGCCGTTTCATTTATGATTGTACTACTTATAACTATAGTTGCAACAATTAGTATATTTACAAAAAAACAAAATAAATAGATGAAGTTTGCTCATATAAGTGACATGCATCTTCTTGCTGAAGGTGCAATGATAAATGATGTTAATCCCAAAAAACATCTTGAAAAAGTACTCAAGGATATTTTAAAACATCATCCCAAAATAAAATTTGTTACTATCACAGGGGATTTGACACAAAATGGAGATTTACCTGCCTATGAGACATTAGCCAAAATAATAAAGAACTATCCTATTCCTATATTTCCAATCATTGGAAATCACGATATCAGAAAAAACTTTTGGAAATTTTTTCCAAAATATAAAAGTGGGAAGTATGTACAATATGTAAAAGTCTTTAATGATAGAGTTTTTCTATTTTTAGACAGTGTCAAAGAGGGTGTTCATAGTGGACATATGAATAAAGAGCGTTTTGTGTGGCTAGAAGAAAAACTAAAAAAATACGAAAAAAAAGATATCTATTTAGTTATGCATCATCATCCAGTTTTTGTAGATATGCCTCCTATGGATAATTTATATAATTTTAAGAGTGCTAGTAAATTTTGGAAGGTTGTGAGCAAATATTCAAATGTTAAACATATCTTTTTTGGACATCTGCATAGAAATTTTGATGG
>JALSKH010000124.1 GCA_026988975.1 Campylobacteraceae bacterium | reverse complement strand
ACACCCCGGGCTCAGGTACTAGAATGACTACTGAGATAGTTCTTAAAGCATTCGGTATCAAACACTCTGATTTGAAACAAATAGATGAGCTTAGCTCAAGTGAAGGTCCTACACTACTTAAAGATGACCATGTAGATGGTTACTTTGCAGTATTTGGTCACCCAACAGCAAATATCAAAGATGCTGCTAACTCAGTTGATATTGACTTGATTCCTATCGAAGGAAAACCAGTTGATATGCTAGTTAAAAAGTATCCTTACTATGCAAAAGGTATCATTTCAGGAACATTCTACAAAGGTGTTACTCATGATACTCCAAGTATCGGTGTAAAAGCTGTTTTGGTTACTAGCGCAAAAACTAGTGATAAAGTTGTCTATACAGTTATGAAAACTATCTTAGATAACTTCGCAGCTTTCAAAAAGCTTCACCCAGCATATAAAACAATTACTAAGAAAAGCCTACTTGATGGTTTGAGTATCCCTCAACATCCAGGTGCAATTAAAGCATTTAAAGAAGCAGGAATTCTATAGTAACTTTCTAAAATTCGAAGCTCTACATGTAGAGCTTCGAAAATCGTAATGAAGACAGGGTATTTTTAATCACTATTCATTATCTTAGTGTTTAGAAATACCCTTTTAACAATAAGGAGGAAAGGTTGAAGAAAAAAATCCAAAGAGAGAAAGAGTATCTTGAAGAGATTGAAAAGGACAATGAAGGTGCGCTAGAGAATCTATCTCACCTTAAAGAAGAAGTTCCACCAGATCCTCAAGACTCCATCGATGAAGAGACACTCATCAGTGAACTAGAAGGACAAAGAAACTTTGCTGAAAACACTTGGCAGTATTGGTTTATAGCTGTTATCGCTTTTACTTGGTCAGCATTTCAAATGTATATAGTTCTGAATCCTATCAATAGCGTATTTGCAAGAGCGGGACACTTGGCGTTTGCTGTTATTTTAGCTTATACAGTATATCCTATATTTAAAACTGTAAATTTAAGAAAAAAGATAACTTGGTATGATTTTGCATTTGCTATTGTTGGTGTAGTAGTTGTTCTATACAAATGGTACGAATACAACAATCTAGCGATGCGTTCGGGTGCATGGACACAAACAGATGTCATTGTAGGCGTAATAGTCTGTATAATTGTACTTGAGGGAGCTAGAAGGGTCATGGGGCTTCCTTTGCCACTCATATCAGTGATATTTATGATTTATGATGTATTTGGTCCTTATATGCCTGATCTCATAGCACACAAAGGTGCAAGTGTCAGCAAATTAATGGGTCAAATGGTTCTAACCACAGAGGGAATTTTTGGAGTTCCTTTGGGTGTTAGTGCTAGTTATGTATTTTTATTTGTTCTGTTTGGAGCACTACTTGATAGAGCTGGGGCTGGTAAATACTTTATAGACCTTGCATATACCCTACTAGGAAGATTTGACGGAGGTCCCGCAAAGGCTTCAGTTGCAGCTTCTGGTATGATGGGAATCATATCTGGTTCTTCCATAGCAAATACAGTTACAACAGGAACTTTTACGATTCCGTTGATGAAAAGATTGGGATTTCCTGCTCATAAAGCCGGAGCCGTCGAAGTTGCATCCTCAGTAAATGGTCAATTAATGCCTCCGATCATGGGAGCTGCCGCATTTATCATGGCGGAATTTTTAGGACTAAACTATACAGAGATAGTTTTTGCAGCTTTTGTGCCTGCTTTTACTAGTTATTTTGCTCTATTTTATATAGTCCATTTAGAGGCTAAAAAACAGGGGCTTAAAGGTGAGGATCCTAGTAAGTTAAGTCGTGCATGGCCGATATTTATAAGTGGTATTCACTATATCATTCCTATCTTCTTCTTGATGTACACTTTGATCATACTAAGACACTCTGCTCAAAGTGCAGCGTTTAATGCCATCATGTTTATGATGCTTATCATGATCACTCAAAGACCGATAGCTGCTATCATGAAAAAAGAGAAGTTAACAAAACAGACATTTATACAAGGTTTTACTGATATAGGTTGGGGCATGGTAAATGGAGCTAAAAGCATGGTTCCGATCGCTATAGCCACTGGTGTTGCTGGTATCATCGTGGGATCTGTTACCCTTACAGGTATAGGGCTTATACTCTCTGATGTTATCGATCAGCTTTCTCATGGATACATCATACTTGTACTTCTTTTCACTGCTATCACATCATTGATACTTGGTATGGGACTTCCAACAACTGCGAACTATATCGTTATGGCTTCATTAACTGCACCTGTTATCATGGATCTTGCAAACCAAAATGGATATGTTATACCGATGATTGCAGCTCATATGTTCGTGTTCTACTTTGGTATCCTAGCTGATGATACACCTCCTGTTGGTCTAGCGGCATATGCCGCAGCCGGAATCGCAAAAGCCGATCCTATAAAAACAGGTCTTCAAGGGTTTTTCTATGATATCAGAACTGCGATATTGCCATTTATGTTCTTTTTCAATAATAACCTTCTAATGATAGAGTATGTAGATCCAACTGATCCAAATGACTCATCTAAATGGATATGGATATCAAATCCTCTGGAGATATTGATTATCTTCGCAGGAGCAGTGGCTGGAATGTTTGCATTTACCTCTGCAACTCAGGGCTTTATGCTTACAAAAACAAATACTCTTGAAAGACTATTGCTTATAGCACTGATACCATTTATGATGTTGCCTAAAATCATGGCTACACATTTGGATTTTCCAACCCACTACATATCTTATGTAATTGGAGCTGCCATATATATAACTGTGTATATGATACAAAAAGGCAAAGTAAAAAGAGAAAAAGCTTTAGCTTAACAAATTACAAGGTGGGCTTTTTAGCTCACCTTGTATAAAACAGACTTCCCGCAATCTCTTCTTTATGAATTAAATCTTTCTTTAGTAGTTTTTCAAATCTAGTTTTGCTTTCATCATCAAAACCCAACTCAATATCCTGCTGGCTCTGAGGTCTCTTTGAAATCAGATTTAGTATTTCATCTTCTCTAAAATTTTCTTTTTTACCTTGATACTCTTTTCTATATGCAAGACTTACATGTAGGTTTTTTATCTTCAAAGAGAGCTCTTTTAATCTCTCCATACTGACTCGTTTGACTCTATAGGCTGGTGGTCTGTCTATAGTGCTTATATCTACTCTATTTGGGTTAATTTCATTTAAAACTAGATTTAATTTCTCAAACTCTTCGTCTTTATCATTAATGCCCTCAACTACCAAAACCTCTATAACTAAAGAGCCTTTGTAGGTTTTTCTAAAACTCCTCATAGATTTTATAATTTTTTCAATATCTATGTCGTTATATGCTCTATCTATCTTTTTGAAACATTTTTGGCTAACACAATCTAGTGAAAGTTTTACTATATCTATCTTTGCTAAACTTTTTTGCACATTTTGATCGACGATATTTGCACCATTGCTTAAAATCAGTAGTTTATGGTCACCTTTTATCTTATTTATCTCATCTACAAGTTCATCAAGATATGGATATAGAGTCGGCTCTCCATTTGCAGTAATCGTGATGACATCTATATCGGAGTGTTTTTTAAGTGCAATTTTTAGTGCCGATATCACCTCATCAACGCTCACAATTTCTTGCATCTCTTTTATAGGTTTAGCGCCCTTTAGCTCGCAATAAACACAATCAAAATTGCACTGTTTTAGCGCAGGGGAAAGGTCGATTCCTAAAGATTTGCCAAATCTTCTTGAATTGACTGGTCCAAATATGATTTCACTCATAGATTTTTTGTTTTTTCCTGTACTGTTTTTATAAAGTACTTTGCATTTTCTACTGGAACATCAGGTAAAATTCCATGACCTAGATTGAAAATATGTCTCTCATTTTTCATCACTTTTATAACTCTATCGACGCCCTCATCTATCGCTTTTTTATCATAAAGCCTTGTTGGTTCCATATTTCCTTGAAGTATATATTTATCACCTAGTTTCTCTTTAGCCAGTTCCATCGGAGTTGACCAATCCACGCCAAATACATCAAATTCGCCATCTATCTCATCAAGATAACCGCTTATCCCTTTTGGAAATACGATGATAGGAGTATCTGGATAATTTTTCTTCAAAAAGCTCGTCAACTCTTTGATGTATTTCCAACTAAATTCAAAATAAGCACTCTGCTCAAGTGCTACCGCCCAAGAGTCGAATACCATGGCTACATCTATGCCGCTTTTTATCTGATTTTCCATATACAATTTCAACGCTTCAGTCACTTTTGCAAGAAGCGCATGCATGAGGTTTGGATTTGTATATATCATCTTTTTAACTTTGTTATAAGTCTTGGTTCCCTGGCCCTCTATCATATATGTTGCAAGTGTCCAAGGAGCCCCACAAAAACCGATCAGAGCTTTATCTGCTGCTAGTTTTCCTCTTATGAGTTTGATAGTATCATATACATACTTAAGTTCATTGGCAGCTTTTTGTACATCAAGTTTTTCTACATCTTCAAGCGAAGTGATAGGATTTGAAAAAACCGGTCCCTCGCCTTTTACAAACTTTAGCTCCATACCCATCTCTAGTGGAACCACTAAGATATCACTAAACATGATAGCAGCATCAACACCAACTATATCTACAGGCTGAAGAGAAACTTCACAAGCTTTTTTCGGATCTTTACAAAGAGACAAAAAATCTCCAGCTTCCGCCCTTACTTCCATATACTCTGGCAGATAACGACCCGCTTGCCTCATCATCCACACCGGAGTATATGGTGTTTTTTTGCCTCTACAAGCATCTACAAAAATTTTACTCATCAATTTATCCTTCGCTCTCTATCCACTTTTGTGCGATTCTTACCGCATTTGTAGCAGCTCCTACTCTAATCTGATCTGCACAACACCACAGATGAAGCACATTGTCTCTATATATATCTTTTCTAACTCTTCCAACAAATGTTTCATCTGTATCAGTTGAAATTATAGGCATAGGATACTCATTTTTACTTGGCTCATCAACTACTACGATATTTGGAGCATCTCTTAAAATCTCTCTCGCCTTATCCGCGTCAACTGGGTGATTAAAGTGAATCGTGATAGCTTCACTATGACTTCTAAGGATCGGCACTCTTACACAAGTAGCGCTTACCTCTACATCTTTATGGAGAATTTTTTGGGTTTCATTTACCATCTTCATCTCCTCTTTTGTATAGTCGTTATCACCAAAAACATCGATATGAGGTATAACATTTAGTGCGATTCTATGTTGAAATTTCTCAACTTTACTCTCGTCCAATTTAAATGCAAAAAAGTCTTGCATCTGATTTACTAACTCAGCCATACCGCTTTTGCCAGCTCCACTAACTGCCTGATATGTGCTTACATCTACTCTTTTTATATCAAAAACATCATCGAGTGGCTTTAGAACTTGCACCATTTGTATGGTTGAGCAGTTTGGATTTGCTATAATTCCTCTGTTTTTCCATCCGCTTATGTCATTTGGATTGCACTCCGGCACGACTAGAGGAACATCACTGTCCATCCTAAAGTGGCTTGTATTGTCTATCACAACGGCTCCTGCCTCTGCTGCAAATGGTGCAAATTTAGCTGATATACTACCACCTGCACTAAAAAAAGCGATGTCCACCTCTTTCTCTTCAAATACACTAGAGGTAAGCTCTATAACTTTATAATTTTTACCTTTAAACTCTACATCAAGTCCAGCACTTTTAGCACTTGCTAGTGGTATAAGAACTCCAACTGGAAAGTTCAAATCCTCTAATACTCTACATAACTCTTCACCAACCGCTCCTGTTGCACCTACTATGGCTACGGTATATTTTCTCATTTTATTACCTCTATATTGTATTTATTTATCTTGTTCATTGTCGAACTTTTGCTCATTCCTAACATCTTACTAGCCTCATTTATATTGTAATCAACACTTTGAAGCACCTCTTGAATCAACTCTTTTTCCATACTATTTATACTTTTTTTACTACTTCTGCTCTCCAAAAAGAGATCTTTTTGCGTAATCTTTTCATCATCACTTAAAATTGCCGCTCTCTCTACAACGGAGATAAGTTCTCTTATATTGCCTGGCCAATCATATTTTAAAAGAGCATCTTTTGCCTCTTGTGAAAACTGTTTGATCTTTAGGTCATATCGAGCTATTACACTATCGAGAGTTTTTTGAGCGATATCTAAAATCTCATCTACTCTTTGTTTTAGTGGGGGTATTTTAATCGGAATTGTATTTAACCTAAAGTATAAATCCTCTCTAAATTTACCCTCATCTATCACTCTATGTATATCTACATTTGTTGCCGAAATAATCCTGATATCTACAGGAATCGGCTTGACTCCTCCCACTCTAAAAACAACCCTCTCTTGCAAAACTCTTAAAATCTTACTCTGAAGAGCTACTGACATTTCAGCAATCTCATCAAGAAATATTGTCCCCTTGTGAGCTGACTCAAAGTAACCTTTTTTATCATTTAATGCATCTGTAAATGCACCCTTTACATAACCAAAAAGCTCGCTCTCAAGTAGATTTTCAGGGATCGCAGCCATATTTATAGCTACAAATTTTTCACTACTTCTTTTGGAATTTTGGTGTATATAGTTAGCAAAAAGCTCTTTTCCTACGCCACTTTCTCCTAAAAGCAATACACTCGCATCAGTCACGGCTGCTTTTTTTGCTAGAGCCAAAGAGGCTTCAAGTTGTTTTGAGCTGCCTAAAAAAGCTCTGTTTTCACTCTTTTTAACTTCTATTTTTTTGGAAATTTTTTCTCTGATTTTGACATTTCTTTTTATCGCATCGACCAGCGTATCTATCTCAAAAGGCTTAGTTAAAAAATCCTTTACACCAAGTCTTACTGACTCTATGGCACGATTTAAAGTAGCATTTCCTGTTATGACTATGATATCATACTTACCATCTAGTTTTTTTACAAACTCTATACCATCCATACCTGGCATATTGATATCAGTTATAACCATATCTGTATCGTCATCTATCTTTTTAAGAGCATCAATCGCATTTTTATAGCATTTTACACTAAATTCGTCATACTCTTTTAGTGCAAATTCCAATGATTTCCTCATATTGATATCGTCTTCAACGATAACGATTTTCATAAAATGCCTTTTGATTCTTATTTTAGAATAGTTATCTTAGCAAAATCATCTTTAAAATCTACTATAAAGTGAGTTGGGACTATGATAAACTCCACCTCATCTTTTATGCCGTTTAGAGTTATTTGAGTTTGAGATGTGATTTTTGTAGATACTCCATAGAAACAAGGTAATATCTTGTAAAAGTTCTTGTTTAGTAGTTGGAGTTTTGAAGTGCGACTTTTTTTATTGATTTTAACTCTACATGTAGAGACTTTTTTACCGACGAACGGAATCATAACTGGAGAGATATTTTTTTCTTCATATATCAGGGTTTTATTGTGAGTAACACCTTTATATGAAAACCAAAAAGTGTTACTCGCTGATAATATGCTACATAATAGTGCTAGTAGGAGAAGATTTCTTTCCACCTATTTCCATTCATATCTAGCTCCATTCTAACTGTAAAGAGACCATCTTTAAACTTAGTATCAGTGATAGTCGCATTTTTAACCAAGCCATTAACTTGAGTAACAATTCTAGAGTCTTTTAGTGCTGCATCTTTTACTGTCTCTTTGGCATTTACTCTGATTCCATAAAGTTTTTCGCCCAATTGTCTATATGCATCTGTTACAGCAGCTCTTTTTGCCAACGCTAAAGCTTGAGCAGGAGATATGGTATTCATAGGAGCGATTCCCTCTCCGTAAACTACAAACTGTTTTTCTGGCATCATATTTGCCTGAGCAAGTTTTTCATCTCTTATAACTTGAGCTATCTGCTCTTTACTAACTTTTTGCACAATGACTTGTTTGATCACCTTTGGTTTTTGCGTTTGTTGTACAGGCATCACTCCATTGCAACCAGAAAACAACAATAGTGCTCCCAAACCAATCACAACCATAAAAATAACTCTTCTCATAAATACACCTTTTTAAGTAATTTTACCTTTATAAGCAACTCTCATTCCATCATGAATTTTCATTTGATGGAGTATCGATTTCACTTATAACATCTATCTCTTCTGGCTCCTCTTTGGGACACCTTGCGATACTAGCTACTATATCATCGCCTGAAACGCTTACAACTTTAACGCCACTTGTATTTCTACCCGCTTTTCTAATAGTTTGCATATCAACTCTTATCATTTTGCCACTACTTCCAAGAGCCATCAAATCTTTATTTTCATCTACTATAACAACTCCGACCAAATCTTTTGTTTTAGCAGTCAGTTTCATAGCAATTACACCTTTGCCACCTCTTTTTTGTAGTCTGTACTCTTGAGCGGTAGTTCGTTTTCCTATCCCCTTTTCACTCACAGTCAAAAGTTCCTCCTCGTCACTCAAAATTGTAACAGCCCCTACTACCTCATCGCCCTCTTCTTTGAAGCGGATTCCAGTCACCCCTCTAGCGGTTCTTCCTATCTCTCTGGCATCATTTATATCAAATCTTATACACATTCCCTTTTTAGTTACTATAAATAGGTTTTTAACACCAGGAGTTGCAACTTTTGCTGTAACCAAAGCATCGTCATCATCAAGAGTTATTGCTCTAACTCCGACTGATCTTATATTTTTAAACTCTGCTAGATTTGTTCTTTTTACTATACCATTTCTTGTGAAAAAAGTTAGCGATTTTTCTGGACTAAAGTCTGTAGTTGGGATTATCTCCATAATCTTTTCATTTGGTTGAAGTTGTATAAGATTTACAACTGCTTTTCCTTTCGCAGTTCTGCTTCCCTCTGGAATTCTGTAAACTTTCAACCAATATAGCTGTCCTTTGTCTGTTACAAACATCAAGGTATCGTGAGTATTTGAAACAAAAAAGTTTTCTATAAAGTCATCATCATAGGTAGTGATAGCAGTTTTGCCTTTTCCGCCTCTTTTCTGTTTTTCATAAGATTTTAGTGGAACTCTTTTTATATAACCTCTATGAGTTATAGTTACAACCATCGGCTCATTTGGGATCAAATCCTCTATATCTATATCGTCATAATTATCTTCTATCTCAGTTATACGAGGTGATTTAAACTTATCTTTTATCTCTAGGAGCTCTTTTTTGATAAGCTCATTTAGTATGCTTTCACTTTTAAGTATGGCATTTAATCTCTCAATCTCTTTCATGAGAGCTGCTAATTCATTCTCTATCTTTTCTCGCTCAAGTCCTGTTAATCTTTGGAGTTTCATATCCAAAATAGCACTTGCTTGAATCTGGCTTAAACCAAATGTAGCGACCAAACCATCTTTTGCTTCTTTGGCATCCTTGCTTGATTTTATAAGTTTTATAACATCGTCTATATTGTCAAGTGCAATTTTTAAACCATCTAAGATGTGAGCTCTTGCTTTTGCTTTTTCTAATTCGAAAATAGTTCTTCTGATGATGACAGTTTTTCTGTGCTTTAAAAAGAGTTGAAGTAGTTCGATAAGCGTAAAGACTTTTGGTTCTTTATTTTCAATCGCCAATAAAATAACTCCAAATGTTACTTCAAGATTTGTTGATTTATAGAGATTGTTCAAGACAATTTCGCTCATAGCATCTCTTTTGAGCTCAATCACCATTCTTATGCCATCTCTGTCACTCTCATCTCTTATTTCGCTGATTCCCTCGACTTGTTTCTCTTTTACTAGTGCTACTATCTGCTCTATAAGTCTGGATTTATTTACTTGATATGGGAGTTCATCTACTATGATTATATCTTTATTGCCCTTTTTTTCTATGTGGATTTTTGCTCGTATTTTGATTCTACCTCGACCTGTTTTATAAGCATCTAGAATCCCTTTTTTACCAAAAATGATACCCTTGGTTGGAAAATCTGGACCTTTTATAAACTCCATAACCTCATCAAGTTTTGCTTCTGGATTATCTACCAAAAGAAGTAGCGCATCTATAAGCTCATCTAAGCAGTGTGGAGGAATGTTTGTCGCCATTCCGACAGCGATTCCGCTAGAGCCGTTTAAAAGTAGATTTGGAACACGACTTGGAAGCACATCTGGTTCACTCAGACTATCGTCATAGTTAGCGACAAAATCGACAGTATCTTTGTCTAAATCCTTAAGTAACTCTTCTGAAAGTGGTGTCATTCTAGCTTCAGTATAACGCATAGCAGCTGCATTATCACCATCGATAGAGCCAAAGTTTCCTTGTCCATCGACTGATGGAATTCTCATAGAAAACGGTTGAGCCATACGAACAAGAGCATCATAAACCGCCGTATCGCCGTGAGGGTGGTACTTACCTATAACATCACCGACTATACGAGCCGATTTCTTATAGGGACTTCTTGAGCTGATACTCAGATCATTCATGGCATATAAAATTCTTCTATGCACAGGCTTCAATCCATCTCTAGCATCTGGCAATGCTCTACCGATTATAACACTCATAGAGTAATCAAGATAACTACTCTTTATAGAATCCTCAATATTTATCTCTTGAATATCTTGATTATTATCAAAAAGATTTTCCATACACTAACCTCTTTTCTTGAATTTATATCTATTTTACCAAAATTATCTTTAATTTCTAATGGAAAGAAGTATTCTTCTGTCTATATAGCAGTACTTATGAGCTTTTGTGGTCTCCCAAAAGCATAACCTTGCGAATAATCGATACCTAAACTCTTGATAATCTCATATATTTCATCGTTTTCAACATACTCTGCGATAGTTTCTATATCCTGTTTTTTCGCAAAATCCACTATTGTTTCTACTATATTTTTACTTAGTCCATTGTGATTTATATTTTTTATTAGACTTCCATCTATTTTTATATAATCTGGTTCATATTGTAATATTTTTTCAAAATTTGAATACCCTGTACCAAAATCATCTATCGCAATTTTTACTCCAAATTTTTTCACCTTTTTGATAAAATTAAAAACAACATCTACATCTTTAACCTCTTCACTCTCTAAAAGCTCAAATGTTACCCTGCTGGCTAATTCTTTATGTTGTAAGAGGTATCTTATGATCAATTTCCTCATCTCATAAGACTCTATATCTATAGCAGACAAGTTGATAGATATACTCTCATCAACCTCTCTCAACACCTTAAAAGAGTTTTCAAGCACTACTTTCGTGATGTATAGATAGTACTTTCCTTTTTTGGCAACATCTAAAAATTCATATGGGGAGAGCACTCTTCCATCACCATTTATCAATCTGACTAGAGATTCATATTTAACTATTTTTTTCGTTTGATTATCAACGATTGGTTGAAAATATGAGACTATTTTTTTGTCTTCAAGTGCTGTTTTTAAAGTTTTTAAAGTTTTTATGTTTTTGTGAGCATCCTCTTGCTCAAACATAGATAAACTATCTGCATATACTATCTCTTTTTTCTCTCTCAAGGCTTTTTCTATGCCAATCTTTACATCCTCATACAGTTGAATTGCTCCATATGAATAACTACATATAACAGATATGTCATACTCTATATCATCTAATTTAATTATATAATTTTTGACATTGTTTAAAAATTCCAAAAGCATATTTTCCAATTCTGCCTGGCTTGCTTGGCAGCTTCTTCTATCTTTGGCTAGAGCAAATTGACCGTTTCCTAGAAAATAAACTCTTTGGAAAGAACAATAATCAGGAATGAGATACAAGATATTATCTCCAAAGTTTTTTTCAAGAGTTTCGAGTGTATTTTTATCATAAAATTTTTCCAAAATATCATAATCTTCAATTTGAAACATAATCAAAACTGCCAATTTATTGACTGATAAGTAATCAAAAAGTTGTTTTTTATCACTGATTATCGAAGTTATATTATGTCTAAGCGCTATGAATTCCTTTATATTTCCATCACTATCTAGTATAGGAGATATCGTAGCACTAACATAGTATGTATCTCCATTTTTTGCTCTATTTTTTATGATACCTTGCCATGTCTTCCTCTCTACTTTTATCCTGTTCCACATTTGTTTAAAGATAAATTTTGGGACATCTGGGTGTCTTACTATATTGTGATTTTTTCCTATGAGTTCATACTCTTTGTATCCGGAGATTTCACAAAAATTATCATTTACATATATGATAATGCCTCTGGTATCTGTTTTTGAAACTATTGCACTTTTATTTGCAACTTCATGATACTGATTTAGTAAATCTAATTGTTCTTTGTTTTTTAAAATTAACTTTTTATTTTTGTAAACAACTCCCAAAATAACCAAAACATATGAAACCATAAGCAGGGATTCACCAATATGCAAAAAATCTGATGCTGTTATCAAAAATGCTACAATTGTGGGAATACTAACAAAAATGATAAATAAAAATACCGCATGAAATGCTAAACCTATCGTTACAATAGAACCTGAAGTTAAAGCAAACATAATAGTTAGAAAGAAAAATCTATAAATCTCATCTGAATATACAATGCCAAAAAACAGAAACAATCCCCATAACAATCCACTTAATGCAATGATAAAAATATAGTACTTAAAATAAAAATCAATATATCTAGCTTTACCGATACGCAAATATTTCTCTATTTTTTTACTTACAATAACTTTAAAAACAGATAAAATTATATTTGCAAAAAGCCAAGCTAATATGTAAATATCATTAAAATTTTCATGCAGAAAAAGAAGTGCAAACAGTGGTATTAGAACATTTACGGTAATTGAGCTCAATAGTGCGTTTGATATAACTACTTTTATCTGTTCATTGCTATAGTTATATTTAAAAACATTTTTAAATATTGCGTACATGTGCCCACTTTTTCATTATATTTTATCTTAGTATCCTTATTATATAGCATTTCTTATAAAATATCAATTTAGTCATATTTAAACCATATATTTGTATACTAAGTACCCAACCAAAAGAAAGGGCATAAATGAAATTATATGGAATCAAGACTTGTGGGAGTGTTCACAAAGCTATAAAGTTTTTCAAAGAAAATGAGATTGAGTTTGAATTTATAGATATAAAAAAGAGTCCAGTAGATGAAAAAAAGATTGAGTATTGGCTTAGCAAGGTCTCTATCGATAAACTTTTCAACAGTAGAGGTACAAAATACAGAACTCTTAAATTAAAAGAGTTAAATCTTGACGAAAATAGCAAAAAAGAGTGGCTAGCAAAAGAAAATATGCTTATAAAAAGACCTGTTATAGAGCAAAACAGCAATGTAATTGTAGCTTTTGATGAAGAAGAATACAGTAGAATTTTCATCAAAGATGCATGATCTACAACCACTTATTTTTTATGCTTATAGTAGTTTAACTACGATTTTGCTATACTTTCTTGCATTAGAGTGCAACTTTTATCACCTAGGCGTGCTTATAGTGCGTAAGGTCAGTTATAATACAAAAAACATTAGGAGTAAATATGAGCAGAGTTTATAATTTTGGTGCTGGTCCATCTACCATACCTGTAGAGGTTTTAGAAGAGGCGCAAAAATATCTAGTAGATTTTCACGGAAATGGTATGAGTATCATGGAGGCTTCTCATAGGTCTAAAATGTATGATGAAGTTCATAATAGCGCTATTGAGTCTATCCGAGAACTATATAAAGTTCCCCAAAATTTTGACATACTTTTTCTTCAAGGTGGAGCTTCAACACAGTTTGCTATGGTTCCACTAAATCTAGCAATGGGTGGAAAAGTTCAGTATGTAGATACTGGAGCTTGGTCAGCAAAAGCCATCAAAGAGGCAAAAATCCAAGGCTTAGATCTTGAGGTAGTTGCTAGCAGTAAAGATACCTCTTATGATCAAATCCCTTTAAATATAGAGTTTAGTGATGATGCTGATTATGCTTACATAACATCTAACAATACGATTTATGGAACACAGTATAAAGAGTTTCCAAAGACAAAAGCCCCTCTAGTAGTGGATGCTTCGAGTGACATATTCTCATATCCAATAGATTGGGATAGGGTTGATCTACTATTTGCCGGAGCTCAAAAAAATGCAGGACTCTCTGGTGTAACGATCGTCATCATAAACAAAGATTTACTAGATAGAGTAAAAGATAGCGTACCTACTATGTTTAGATACAAAACTCATGCCGAAAAAAAGTCTTTGTTTAACACGCCTCCAACATTTGGCATATATATCTTAGACCTTGTCTTAAAGTGGATCAAATCCAAAGGCGGAGTCGAAGCAGTGGCAAAAAACAATGAGAAAAAAGCGGCTCTGTTATATGATGCGATTGACAATTCTAATGGATTTTACACTGGGCACGCAAAAAAAGATTCAAGGAGTCTTATGAATGTCTCTTTCAATATAAAAGATGGAGATTCTGAGCTAGAGAGCAAACTTGTAAACCTTGCAACAAAAGTCGGAATGATTGGGTTAAAAGGACATAGATCAATCGGTGGATTAAGAGCATCAATCTACAATGCCATGAGCCTAGAAGGCGTTGAAGCACTAGTTGAACTTATGGATAAATTTGC
>JALSKH010000123.1 GCA_026988975.1 Campylobacteraceae bacterium | reverse complement strand
GTATTTGTCTAGTCTCATTAAAATCTCCTATATGCATCAGAAAAACAACCATATTTTTCTACAAGTTTATTATGTTCTTCAATTGCTTCTTTGTTTTCTTTTAGCCATTGTTGTTCTTTTTTCTTTATTGCTTCTTTTTCCTTAGTACTCTTCTTTTTTAAATTGTTATCGAGTCTCAAATATGCTCTCCTCTCTTTCTCACTAGATACACCATCCATCTACTTCCCCTTCAAAACATCGCCCAAATCAGCAGGGGCAATATACGCAATAGTACGTCCATCTTTATAGTTGGCAAGTATTTTATACTTTACCAACTCTTTGAGATACTTCCTCGCTGTAGTCGGTGCGATGTCATAATCTGAAGCTATTTCAAGCCCGGTAAATACCCTACCAGGATTTTTAATTGCTTTTTTAATCATATCTTTTTGCACAAAATTCAGCTGGTCATTCAAGGATGAATCTTTTAAAAGATTTGTAATCTCTTCATATTCTACACTTTTCTTTTGTAGATATTCCAACAAGTCATCTATTGCTCTTAAAATCATATCTACTTGATAGTAGATAAAATAGGTCAAGTCATTGTCGTCTATCTCACTATAAAGATAGGACATACTATATTTTTTGGGTGCTTCTTTTAAAAATTTACTGATAGATATATATTCAAAATAGTCAAACCCACTTTTGAGCATAAACCAATAAAACAATGCCCTAGCCGTTCTACCATTACCATCTGAAAAAGGGTGCTCATACCCTATCATAAAATGTAAAATAATCGCTTTTACTATAGGATGGATAAATTTACTGCCATCTTCTCCTGTATGTGATTCATTGGCAAAATCACATAAATTGCGTAATCGTTGCGGCAATTCAGAAAATATAGGTGGTTGATGCAAGACATTCTCGTCTCTGTCCATAATAACTATATTATCACTTTTTCTTAGTTCTCCTGCGACATTATCGTTATCATATGTCCCTTGCGTTGCTATTTGATGCAAGTTAAGAATCATGTCCACAGATAATGGCTCATTTTTAATACTCTGTATCTCTTTCATCAAAAAATAATTGTTGACAATCATTTGCTCATCTTGTGTTTTTGGTTTTCTTTCGGATACCAGTATCTCTTTTGCTACCTTTCTTGTGGTAGCTGCACCTTCTAACTGAGAACTACTAATCGCCTCTTCCATAACCAAAGAAGATATGAGATATTGACTTTTAATTGAATGATGAGGGATAATACCTTGTCCCGCTAGGTTTGAGATTTTAAATAGTGTTGCTTGTAGTGTATCTGGCATACAAAAATAAAAAGGATTCTCTATCTTGTCAAAAAGTGTAATAGTTTTTAATTTACTGCTTCTTGCCCATTTTGTTGCATACCACGCCTTTTTTGCATCATCATTTTCATCTATTCTCCATTTGAGTTGATCCCAATAGAGATATTTTCCATGATTATCTACTTCTTTATATTTTTTAATATATTCAACATCAAATAGCTCATCAGATAATACTGCATCATCAAAGATAAATGGTAGTTTTTCAATAATATTTTTAGCCATAATAATCCTATAAACCAATTTTTAAAATTTGGTTTATTATATCATATATATACAATAAATGCCTAAAATACACTATATATACACTATTTTAATTTGAGTTTAACTATAGATTTAAACTTAAATTTGATCCTTAAACTCATTTTCACTCAAAATTTTTAGCCCAACTTCACAACCTTATCATACTTAGACCCAGCATCTTCAAAAATCATATCTGCACCTCCACCTAATACAAAAACCCAAACAACCACAATGGTATTTTATTGCCACTGCCTATCTCGATATCATCTGATATGATATAGGAATCTGGTATATCTTTTATCTGTTTGTAGCCTTTCTTTTTTCCACCTATTTCAAATACGTGTCTCTCATCTACCAACAAATCACCTTTTTTAGGTATGACAAGTGTATGATTTGGCTGTAACATACTTGCTACAAATGTCTCGCGTAATGTACCTATCATACTTTTATCACAATAGGCATAATGCAAATTTGTATTGTTCAGATAGATTTTATCTGGTTTTACAAATATAGCATCACCTTTTGCTTTA
>JALSKH010000122.1 GCA_026988975.1 Campylobacteraceae bacterium | reverse complement strand
ATGTCGCCATAGCCAAACTCTGTGAAGATGCAGGGGCAGACTACATAGCAGTACATGGACGTACCAGAGCAGGGCGATACAAGGCTCCTGTAGACTATGATGCACTTGCTGAAATTAAGCGTAACATCAACATCCCTATGTTTGCAAATGGAGACATAGACACACCAGAAAAAGCCAAGTGGGTACGTGAGTACACAGGCGCAGAAGGTGTGATGATAGGACGTGCAGCGGTAGGAAAACCATGGATATTTAGACAAATCAAAGAGGGGATGGCTGAGCCTACTCCTGAACTTATCAAGGAAGTAGTCTTAGAACATTTTGACCAGATGATAAAACACTATGACAAATACGGTGCCATAGTCTTCAGAAAAAACCTACATTCATACTCAAAAGCAGGCTACCAAGGTGCTTCTGTTTTTAGAAATGAAGTCAACCGCATAGAAGACCCTAAAGAGATGCGAGATGTTGTTGAAGCATTTTTTTCTCAAGAGTTTTTAGGGTAAGATTTTCATATAGGTGTAGTCTTGGACTACACCCTACTTGATATATGTCAAAGCACTTTCCTAGATAACTCACTATAATTCTTCAAAAATTCAGGATTTTTCATGACCTTCATACTTATCAAAACCATACACCTTTTTGCTGCTTTTATCTATGGAGGATTTCTCATCGTCGATAATCTTTTTTTGGTGCACATTAAAGAATCCTATACAGAAGAAGAACATAAGAATATTCGTGAGTCATTTATGAAGTATGTACGTAAAGTAGTGCCACCTAGTCTTTTGGTGGCAGTAGCGACAGGACTTTACCTTATAAGCCAAGTGTATGGACCTATAGATTTAGATAAAGGGTTAAGCTATTTTCAAATCATGTTGGGGCTTAAAGCATTTTTAGGAATATGGCTTGGGTTAAGAGGTGGTCTGCAAGTCTACTTTAAAATACAACCCTTTGTCTTTAAAAGTCACATTTTGCCTTTTGCTTTTGTTGTGACTATTATCTTTTTATCTCAGTTTATGTATTTATAGTTTTAGATTTCTTTTTATGTACCAAATAGGCAAGTACAAAGCTTGTCAGTACAAAACCTAAAAAGAGGAAAAAGCCTACTTCTAAGTGCGTACCGTTGGTAGTGATGATATTGACGGGATCACTTTTACCTTCAAGACGTTTAAGCTCATTGCTTACCACCCCGTCAAGACCTAAATAAGCCATAAAGATAGAAACAACAAAGACATCTGCCATAGACCACTTGGTGGACTTAAGCGCAAAGAAACGTGTAACAGGGTTGTTTCCTATGATGCTGTTACTGTAGTAGTACATCGTGGTTGATATGAGCTTGAGTGTCGGGAAAATGACAGAGAACATGACTAGCAACACCCCTACAAATTTCATTTTGAGTTTGTCTGAATCTAAGAGTAGGGTGACCAAGTCTGAAATACTTTTACTTTGGAAAAAGAGTATCTGGTTATGAAAGACTACGGTATTGTCGAGTATAGTAAAGTTGAGTTGTGCAATCTTGGCTTCAATATCAAGCATAGGTAGGTAGATACCAGAGACAAGCAGTGCAATGGTAGTACCTGAAAGCAGAAAGAGGGTTATGGAGTTGAGTGTACCATAGAGTAAGATAAACGCAATGATAACAAAGGCAAGCACAAGCATGGTTTCCATCATATGGTGCATCTCTTCTTCAAGTGCATGCATCTTTTTGTCAAGTATGTCGTTACATGCATCGAGTGTTGTAACATTGTAGCGTTTGAGAACGGTGTTAAAGAGTGTCATATCAGTATGTTTTGTGACATTTGAATGCATAAACTCTTTTACTTTTTGGCGTAGTACAGTTTTAGCGCGTGCTTGATTTTCTGGTTTTTCTATCTCTTTAAGTACCCTGTCTGTAAACTCAGGTACACGGTTACGCAAATCTTTAAAATCGATGATAGAGTCTGTTATCATCTGTTTGGTAGAGCCTAAGATACTGTCTAAAAAGCCACGCTTATGGGTGTTTCGCTCTTTTACAGCACGCTGCGCCTCAGAGATGAGTGTCTCTATAATAGCACTGATGTAGCCTTTTATTTCTTCTCTATTATCAGCATTTTGGATACTGAAGTTTTCAATCTTGGTATCCATAATAGCGATAATTTTGGCTGTCCATACATCGGAGTTAAACATACCAAATTCTGAAGAGTGCAGGGTGGCATATTCAGATTTATAGGTTCTAGCAGTTTTGCCTTTTTCGACTAGAGTGACAGAAAGGTAGACAAGAATAATCAGTAAGATTGCAGGTAGTAGTAATAAAATTTTTTTAAATTTCCCCATTGTGTGCCGACTCCATAATACATAATTTACTAAGAGTATATCAAAATTATCAATAAAAATGCTATAATTCCCCGCTAAATTACGGAGATAATAGATGATAATAGAACTTATACTAGTAGGTATTTTTATTGGTACGATGTCAGGTTTCTTTGGTATCGGTGGGGGTATGATACTCGTGCCAATCCTTTTGGTGATAGGGTTTGATATTAAAGATGCTATTGGTATCTCTATTATACAGATGGTTTTCTCTTCGGTTTTTGGTTCCTACCTAAACCATAAAAAAGGCTCACTCATCGTAGGTGAGGGGATTTTTGTAGGTTTTGGTGGTTTCGTAGGTGGATACATCGGAGGCTATGTTACACAGTATGTCTCTGATGTAGTACTTCAAGCACTCTTTTTTGGCTTACTTCTTTTTGCACTTTTTAGACTTTTCTTTTCTAAAAATCATGAAGATGACTCTCAAACAAAATCACTCTCCAAAGCATTACTCCTTGTGATAGGTCTTGTTATAGGTATCTTCGCGATTACTTTGGGGATTGGTGGGTCTATTATCTTGACACCATTACTTGTAGGGCTTTTACATTACCCCATCAAAAAAGCA
The DNA here is from genome assembly GCA_026988975.1 of Campylobacteraceae bacterium. Lineage (GTDB taxonomy): Bacteria > Campylobacterota > Campylobacteria > Campylobacterales > Sulfurospirillaceae > JAADIZ01. Next base: position 11,683 of record JALSKH010000122.1, on the reverse strand, counting down.
GTCTCCGCAGGCTTGTTTTTTGTAGCCTTCTCTTCTGTCGCAGGGATGATAAGCAGATTAACCACAGGCACAATAGACTTTCACAATGGTCTCATCGTTGCAGGTGCATCACTTGTGGGTGTTACACTGGGTATATGGCTTAAGGATCATGTGACTTCTAAAAATCATAAGACAGCACTTTTAATGTTATATATTTTAGCTATACTCTTATTAGTCAAAAAAATATATTAAGGAGCATTGTATGGGTGCGCTAATAAAAAAACTTGACAATGTAAGTGAACAACTTTCAACACTTGCAAATAATACAGAAATTCATCAACTTATAAGTGAATTATTAACAAGTGCTACAGGTGCTGAATATGCGTCTATATGGGTCTATGATGGTGAGTATTTGGTTCGTGAGAGAGAAGATGGTACAAAAAAAATATCTATGAAAAGTAAAGAGGGGTTACTTTATCAGTGTTTTGCTATGAATGAGACTATTGTAAACAACCATCTTACAAGTACCAAGGGCTATGCAGTACATATAGATAACCCTGATAACATAAAAATTAAATCTAAAATGATGATACCTATCAATGTGAGAGATACTTTTATAGGCATAGTAACAGTGTACTCTTCTATCGCTACTAAAAAGAATTTTACTAAAAAAGATTTAGATGTGTTTTCTGCATTACTTCCACTTGTGATAGATGCCATCTTCAAAATAAACTTTAATAACAATAAAGGTCTTTTGGTAGATAGAAGACAGGGAGATAGTGCACATTCATCATTTAAGAGAAGAAAAGGTGATATTAGTAATAAGTTAGAGTCTATAGAAAATAGACAACCTATAGATGCACAAAAAATTTTAGAAAGTACATCAAATATAGTACATGACATACGTACACCTGCGAATGGACTTTTAGGTTTTCTTGAAATTTTAAGTGAAAAGATAGAAGATAGTAGATTAAAAGAGTACATCACCAATGCCAGAAAAAGTGCCTTACTGATAGAAACTTTGACAACTTCTATACTCGATGGTATCTCTGATAAGCGTGAACCTGTGATGCAGGAAAATAAAGAGATTGAAGGAAGTAAACGTTTTTTTGCTGAAGTAGCAGAAGTTTTTTCAGCCAATATGTATAAAAAGAGTATTACCTATACGATATATATAGACCCTGAATTACCCAATAATTTGCCTATAGATGAGATGAAATTAAAGAGAGTTATTTTAAATCTCATAAGTAATGCAAGTAAATTTACACCAGAACACGCTTCTATCTCTTTTTTTGTGATATACAATAAGAAAAAAAATAAACTACGCATATCAGTGGAAGATACAGGTATAGGTATAGCTAAAGAGAGGCAAAAAGAGATTTTTGAGGCGTTTAAACAAGCAGAAGTCGATACCAAAGAGAAGTTTGGCGGCACTGGTCTTGGACTTGCTATTTCTGCGGCATATGTAAAAGAGATGGGTGGAAAGCTACTTTTAAAAAGTGAACTCGACAAAGGTAGTAAGTTTTATTTTGATATTCCCGTTGAAATCAATGATGAAGTCGCACCTTCTATGGTTGTGAAAGATAGTGATACACTTGTTATAAGTGTCTTGTGCGATAAAAACAATATGGCTGTTGTAAATACTATATTTCAGTATCTTATCAAATTTGGGATTGAAAAAGAGCAGATAAAAGCCATAACGTCATTGAAAAATATACCTCAAAATACATCTCACATTATCGTTTTTGAAAATAAAATAGATGCAGAGGTCAGGTCGTATCTTTCAGATAATGATACCAAACAGCTTATTGTTGAAGAGAACTTTTTATCTTTAGATGCACAAGACTATCTTGATGCAGTGCTTATCTCACAGTACAGTCATTACTGTGATTTACTTTATACATTTGTCAATGAAGAAAAGATGCCAAAAGTGTTGATAGTAGAAGACGATAGCATTAGTTCTATGTTGCTACGTACTATGTTACAAGATGAGTATTGTAGTGTAGATGTTGCATCTGATGGAGAAGAGGGCAAGAGAAAACTTTTAAAAGCACTCTCTTCAAATGTACCCTATGATGTCGTATATACAGATGAAAATATGCCTTTACTTTCAGGGAGTGAAATGATTAGGCAATATAAAGCTGAAGAGATGAAAAAAAATATAAAAAATAGACTCAAAGTTGTTTTTGTATCTGGTGATACGAATGATGATCGACAAGAGGATGTATTTGATTTTTTAGCACTTAAACCATACAAAAAGAAAGAAATCATATCCATATTTAATGAAGCAATAATGAAATAAAAAGCATATTTTTTTGATTTTATCTTTTGTATTCTATGATATACTTAGGTTATACAATTTCGTTATGATTTTATCACTTAATGTGTATGTAGTAAAAAAAGGGGGTGTTTATGCAAAAAAATGTAGATATTGCCGTCAAGAAAATGGTGAAAAGTATCAACAGCTTTGTTGAGACAAAAGAGTCTAACTATATGGAAGAGATTGAAGATGCCATAGGAACACTGTTTGATGCACAAACTGTCAAATTTTGGAAAATAGATAGTAAAAATGATACGCTTACATCTATGCTAGGAGAGATAGATGCTTCTATTTCCCTTAGGTCTAGTTTAACCAAACAAGCCATAGATAGTAAGAGTATTTTACTTGAAAACCATGTAACAAGTAACAAATATTATCATAGTGAAATCGACAATCCCTTTGCGCTAAAGATAAAAGCTTTGATTATCTATCCTATTGTTAAGGGTAAATGTGTTTTAGGTGTGTTGAAAATATGGCGAGGGCTTCAGCATCGTAAGGTTTTTTCTAAAAAAGATGAAGCGCTGTTGTTTTCCTTGTCTCCTCTTTGGCTTCATCTTTTAGAAGGTAAAGAAGTTGAGAAAGAGATTTCGCTTGCAATGTTGGGTGATACTGTAGAAAAAAATACAAGCAAACCTAAGCTAAACAAAGAAGTGTCTCCACAAAAAAAAGTGACTAAAGCTCTTAAAAATACAAATGAAGTGCAGAGAGAACTTGAAGCTTTAAAAAAAGAGCGTGATGCATTAGTAGAAGAAAATCAGCGTTACAAAGAGAATGAAAAAGAACAGAAAAATAAGCTTGAAACCTATGAACAGGAACTAGAAACTACAAAAGTTAAATATAAGAAGTTAGAGCGTTCTTCAATAGAACTATATAACGAGTCTCAGTCAAATCAAATGATGATAAAAACCTTGAAGGATGAACTCACATTATTGAAAAAAGAGCATAAAGGTTTACGTTCAAAAGTGAAAGAAAAAGAGAAAAGTGCTAAAAGTATCAAAGCGTTAAAATCAGAAAAATCTCTTTTATCACTGGAGAAAGAAAAGAATACCTTTGATAACATAGAAACATGCTTAGCCCATGTAGATAACCGTTTTGCTGAAAATGAGTATGCCTATATGTTATTTGAAATGATGCTTTATGCTTTAAACTCAAAAAAAGGTAAAGGTATAGCTTCTATTGAAGAGAGTATCAAAAAAACAAAACTCATACCGCAGATAATGGATGCATATTATTTTAAGGGTGATATCGAAATATACAATGAGAAATGTCGTATTTCTGACTTGAAAGAGCATACCAAATCGTATGAAAAAGACATCTTTGCAAAAATGATAAACATCAATATTACGGTAGACGAAAAAATGCCTACTTCTTTGGTGTTTGATGCTGCTAAAATTCAAAGTATTATTTTACATCTTTTGGTTGATTTATTCGAATTTGTAGACCATATAGAACCTGTTAATGTTCACTTTTACTTTAAAAACAAGTACTTATGTATAGACATTGGTGGGTCTATCCATAAAAAAAACAGTCTCTTTCAAACGATGTTTAAAAAAGCAAAATTAGGTGGAGATGAAAAAGATCGTAGAGGTTTACAGTTGAGTAAAAAGCTCATGTCTCGACTTAAAGGTGATATAACTTACCTTTATGAAAATAATTATTATAAATTTGTTGTATCTTTGCCTGTTCAAATTATAAAGATGTAAAAAAGAATGTTTTGTAATAACTGTGATATTTCCGTGACATTTTTATGTTACAATGTTAAAAATTAAATATTAATGATAAAGCTAAACTTATCGTGAGGTAAGGACAGAAAGCCACGGGTCTTTAGAGATAGCCGGGTTACCAAAATTCTTTCTGTTTTTTCATTATATATTTTATTATTTATGGAGATAGTTTATGAAAAAAAGATTGACTGACATTATTGAAAAATTACAAAAATCTATCAAAGATATCACAAAGACACAAGATAAAACGGAAGTATATAGAAAAATAGAGATACTTTTAAAAGATTTAACAGATTCAGAGTATGCTTCTTTGCTACTGTTTGATAAAGAGAAACAATGCTTACATCGTTATGGTAAAAGTAAAGGTATCTCTATGTTATCTATAGAGGGGTGTTTGGGTAAAGTCTTTTTGACCAAAAGAGCCAAAATATATAATCATCTTATCTCCGACAAAGAGTATATAGAAGCGTATGACAATCCAAATGCACGTAAACTCAAATCACAAATGTTGATGCCCGTGTTAGATGATGATGCCTTAATAGGCGTAGTACGTGTCTCTCGAAAGATACAACCAAATAGTAAAAAATATACTAAAAATGATTTGGAAATGTTACATTCTATTCATTCGTATTTGATTAAAATCATTCATACGCTCATTAAAAAGTCTGCATTGACAATTGATAAAACATCATTGAAAAAAACAGAAGAAAAAATAACCAAGATACAAAAAGAGAGCCAAGTTTCAGACCCCAATGAAATATTGCTTTTTCTTTCTAGTACAGTGCATGACATACGTACCCCAGCCAACAGTCTTTATGGTTTTTTGGAGTTAATGGAAGAGCAGATTAAAGATAAGCGATTGAAGCAATTTGTTGAGAATGCCAAAGAGAGTGCAGATTTAATCAATACTTTAACCAATTCAATCTTGGAAAAAACAAAAAATAAATATGAAGAAAATTTATCAAAAACAGTGACGCTAAATTGTGCTGATTTTCTGGAAAAAACAGCCAATATTTTTTCAGCTAAAATGACAGAAAAGAAGATAGATTATTTTATATTTATAGACCCTAAACTTCCTAGTGAGATAGAGATTGACCCTTTAAAACTTAAAAGGGTTTTGATAAATCTTTTGGGCAATGCCTATAAATTTACACCAAAATACCATCAAATAGAGTGTTTAGCTACCTATGATGAGGAACACGCCACAGTAAAAATCCAAGTAAAAGATACAGGTATAGGGATAGAAAAAGAGACACAAAAGAAACTCTTTGAAGTATTTACTCAAGCATCAGATACGACACATATGGAGTATGGTGGTTCAGGTTTAGGACTTTCTATCTCTTCAAAGTATGTCTCTGAATTGGGTGGAGAATTAAAAGTGAAAAGTCGTTTAGGTGAGGGAAGTGAATTTTATTTTTCGATTCCTTTAAATGTGACTAATTGTACGATGAAGTGTTCAGCTTTGCATGATTTGGACAAATATATACTTATCTTGACGGAAGATACTGCGTGTAAACATGCACGCTATATAGCTAGCTATCTTTCAAAATTTGGCATAGCGGAAGAGAATATAAAGATATCATCAAAAATAGAAAAAGAGACAATACACATGATTTGTTTTGAACATAAGCTTAGTGATGATGTCTATGATTTTATAGAAAAGAACGATGTGAAATTATTGCAAATAGAAGAAAAAATGTTCTCTTTGATGTATCATGATATGGCAAATGGCTATGATATAGTTTCGAAAAATACCCATTATGGTTCTGCTATTTACCAGCTTATACGAGATAGTAGCAGAGTGAAAGTGCTTATAGTAGATGACAATAAAATAAATGTAGAACTCTTAACACTTATGTTAACAACAGAGTGTACCTCTATTAGCTCTTCAACTGATAGTCAAAAAGCATTACAAATGCTTGAAGATGCTGCTCGAAAAGATGAACCTTTTGATATTGTTTATCTTGACAAACATATGCCTGAACTTTCTGGGCTTGAGTTGTTGAAACAATTTAGAGACTATGAGCAAAAAAAGCGTTTAAAACCAATTTATGCTGTCTCTATTTCTGGTGATCCGGATGTTTTTGAGGAAGAAAAGGCACTTTATAATGCGTTTGTCACAAAACCATTCTCTTCTAAGGGAGTACGAGAAGTAATAAGCCAGTATAAAAGTAATGCTTGATTAAGTATTGTGTGACAATGCAGTGACAATTTTATGGTAAAATAATATAGAAAATAAATTAGGTATTGGGTGTATGAAAGTAGTTGAAGAATTAAAAAAAGTGATTGATAACGTACAATCAGAAAAATGCGATAATTTACTAAATGACAAATTAACAGAGATACTCAATAATTTTGTGCAATCAGATATTATATCGCTTTTTGTTTATGACGATGAGAAGAAAGTACTTAACGAAAAGATGTATTATAATAGAGAACAACAAAGTTTAAAGTATATAAGAGATGACAGCACAACACTTTCAATGATAGAACCAAAAGGGTGTATAGGTACAGTCTTTTTGACTAAGAGTGCGGCTATTTATAATTATATTTTGAGTGATAAAGAGTATGTAGAAGCGTATGATAATGTGCATGAAAATAAGCTAAAAGCTCAAATGCTCATGCCTATTGTTGAGAATGATACACTTTTGGGTATTGTGACTATGTCAACGGTCATAAAAGGAAGCTTGCAACGTTATACACAAAAAGAGTTGGCACAACTTAAAGCATCTCTACCTTACTATATCCGTTTGATTGGATTATTGAAAAATTCAGAAGTTTCAGGAGATGCACCCAGTAGTGATGCATTGTTACCTCATGACGTTTCATTTGAAACAAGTAAACATGGCGAAACTGTTACTGATGATAGTATGCTCCTTTTCTTTTCAAATACAGTACACGACATAAGAACCCCTGCAAACAGTCTTTATGGTTTTTTAGAACTGTTAGAAGATAAATTAGAGGACAAAAGACTTAAAGAGTTTGTTACCAATGCCAAAGAGAGTGCAGCCTTTATCAACACTTTGACAACTTCTATTTTGGATACAGCTAAAAATAAATATCAATCCGTACAATCTGCAAGCGAAATAGTTTGCCCTACGAATTTTATATCTGATATAGCCAATACTTTTAGTGCTAAAATGTTGGAAAAACAGATACATTATTTTATATATATTAGCCCAAATATTCCTAAAGAATTTAAGTTAGACAGTATGAAGTTGCAAAGGGTATTAATAAACTTGATTGGGAATGCCTATAAATTTACACCAAATAAGAAAGAGATACATCTTACAATAACTTGGAATGAAGAAAAGAATTCCATGCATATTTCTGTGAGAGATACAGGCATTGGTATCGATGAAGAAAATCAGAAAAAACTTTTTAAAGCATTTGCTCAAGCTACCGATGATACCCATGAACAATACGGTGGTACAGGACTAGGTCTTACTATTTCAGCTGGGTATGTTGCAGATTTGGGTGGTGAACTTAAATTAAAAAGTAAACTAGATGTAGGTAGTGAGTTTTATTTTGAGATACCTGTTGAAGTAGTAGATGCTGAGCCTAAATATGCGCCATTTTATAATTTGGAAAAAAAGATTGTCATTTTGACCGAATATACTAAGGCAAAATATCCTGCATTTATACGTAAATATCTTATTGATTTTGGTATGCCTGAGGAAAAAATAGTGATAGCAAACACCCATGATGAGAATGCAACGCATGTGATATGTTTTGAAGAAAAAATAACAGAAGAAATTATTGCATTAGGAAACTCAAATAAAATCAAACTATTATTGGTCGAACAAGTGTTATTTTCTTTACTTAAGCAAAAAGAGATAAGTTCTCTCCCGATAACTTCAAAAAATGTTTACAATGCCGATGCTATTTATAGTACTGTATATTCTGGCAAGAAAACGAAAGTATTGATTGTTGATGACAATAAAATTAATATTAGTCTTCTTGAAGCAATGCTTGAAACATCCTATGTAGATGTTACTACTTGTGAAGATGCAAAAGAGGCGCTAAAAATCTTGAAAAAAGCAAGTAAAAACAATAGCAGTTATGATATAATTTATCTGGATAAACACATGCCTGTGATCTCAGGAACAGAAATGTTAACGGAATTTAGAGCGTATGAAAAAAAGCATGATTTAAAACCAATTTATGCTGTTTCCATATCGGGGGATCCTCAGATAATTGAAGAGGAGAAAGAACTTTTCGATACATTTGTGAGTAAACCATTTAAAAAAGAAGAAGTAAGAAACGTTATATCAACACAAAGGAGTAGATTATGAGTATAACACCAACCGATCAAGAACATGAGGTAACAAGCGTAGATATTATCGTCTCAAAAGGAGACGAAAAGGGTGATATTACCTATGCGAACCCAATATTTTTTAAATTAGCAGGTTATACACAGGCAGAATTATTAGAGCAACCACACTCTATTATCCGCCACCCAGATATGCCAAAAATTATTTTTAAATATCTTTGGGATAATCTTAAGGCAGGTAAAGATGTGAAAGCCTTTGTAAAAAATCTCTGTAAAGATGGTGGTTTCTATTGGGTATTTGCCCATGTAAGAGTAGCTACCAACCCAGATGGTTCTTTTAGAAACTATGTTTCTACCAGAAAAGGAATGTCTGCACATGCAAGAACAATCATAGAACCACTTTATAAACAATTACGCACAGCAGAAGATGAAGGTGGTATGGATGCCTCATTACCTCTACTAGAGGCATTTTTAAAAGAACAAGGTGGAAGCCTTGATACCTTTAATGATACTATGCAAAAAATACAAAACTCTTAAAAAGGATAAAATATGATCGAATTTGAACAATCAATGAAAAAACTACGCTCGGTAAATGGTTACCTGGGTTCTGCTGTCCTGAACTTCTCAGGGGAGACACTTTATATGGATGAAGAGAATACCTCTGTAGATGTTGCCTACTCAGCAAGTATCTTCAATGATGCTTTTAGAATGATATCTGAGTCTTCACTGGATGTGGGCTTCGCGGATGCATCTTTAGTAGAAGCAAGAACAGAAGATGGACATGTATTCCTTGTAAATTCATCAGGTTCAAGCAGTGGAGATAACTTTTCTAAACTCACAACCTTTGCCATCTTTAGAGATGATGGAAATGTTGCCTTGGGTAAGATGATTATGGAAAAAACCGTACAAAGTATGTCAAAAGCTATGGCTGATATCTAAACATTCAATAAAGCCCACTAACCATAGTGGGTTTGTTTGAGCGTTTATCTATCTTTCAAGGAGTCTATTATCAAAACATTATACCTTATACGCCATGCTAAGTCTGACTGGAGTGATGGAAGCCTAAGTGACTTTGAGAGAGGACTCAAAAAAAGAGGTCATAAAGACCTAGATACCATTAGCTCTTATATGTCACTCCAACAGCTTAAACCAGATTTAATCATATCAAGTTTGGCGCTACGTGCACAAACTACAGCAGACCAACTGGGGAAGAAGATAGATTATGAAGGACGTATTCATTATATGGAAGAGCTTTACAATTCACGTCCTGAAACACTGATGAATGTACTTACCTTGCAAGATGATAGTTATGAAACTATCTTTCTTGTAGGGCATAACCCAGAGTTGACAGAGTTTGTGAACTTTTTAGTGGAAGATAATTTTGGGAAAATGCCATCCTTAGGAGTTGTGGCTATTAATCTTAACATAACTACTTGGGCAGATATAGGTGAAAAATGTGGAGAGATAGACTTTTTTATTCAGCCTAAGCAGTTTAAATACTATATGCCCAAAAAGCTTCGTAAAAGTTTATAATTATAAAGGAGTGTTGCATGGAGATAAAGTCATACGTTGCCAATATATCCAAAAAAGTGACAGATTATCTTCGCACACAAGATAGCACATCTCTTTTGGAGATAAAAGAGCCGTTGAAAAACTATTTTAAATCTGATGAATTTTGCTATTTTACCTATCATAAATCCTCTTTAACACTCCAAAATATTTTCGATAAAAAACGTGTAGATATTGGTTTAACGAAAGGTTTGATTAGAGAATCAATAAAGCAATCAGCACCATTGTGTATCGATAGAGTAAGTAGCCATAAACTTTACTCTCCTGAAGTAGATAATATCTATAGCGTCAAAATAAAATCTATGATGATTGTACCTATACAGGTAAACGATGTTACTTCAGCTGTATTGGTTTTGTATAGAGATGTAAAAAGAAGAGCATTATTTACACAAGATGATGTAAAAAATGTAATGCTATTTTTGCCTTCTTTGCAAAAATTGAGAACAGTAATGGGTCGTAATGGTAAAAATCATAGTCGTCATCTTCCTACTCCTCATAAAAAAAGACACGTATTAAAACCCAAAGAACACCCTCATACAAAAAAAGAACAAAATCTTGAACTAGAACTTGAAGTAAAAGCTTTAAAAGCATTGCTACATAATGTTCAAAAAGAAAATAAAACACTTAGTGAAAAATTGATTAGTGTAGAAAAAGAAAAAATCAATGATGTCATTGAACTACAAAAAAGAGTAAATGAATGGGAAAATCAATACACGACATTGAAAAATATACATACTTCTTATGTAGAAGAGACAGATGAAGTATTGATGCGTAATAAGCAAGAGATTGTGAAGCTACATGAATTAAAAGATACACTGAAAAAAGAGAACACTTCTTTAAAAGAAAAGAAACCTAAAGTTGTTATAGAAGAAGAATACAAGTCACTTGCTATAAAATATGATGCTTTTGTAGAAAAATATCTTGCAAAAGAAGAAGAAAATCAAGAAATAATGCATCAATATCAAAACGATATTGAAAAACTACGAAAAGAGTATGATGCATTAACCATACAACATAAAGAAAAAATAGATGAGTATGACAAAGAGATAGAAGCATTCAATCAAAAAATTGTATTTTTAACTCAAGAAAATAGTAAAGAAGAAGCTTATATACATTCATCTCATGATGTAACCGAAATAACATTGCTAGAAAATAAATTGGAATATTTTGAAAATAAAGTCAAAGAACTAGAAGAAGAAAAAACAAAAATTGAAAAAAAATATAATGAAAATATATCTAGAATGGTAGTAAGTGGTAAGGATAAGAATGAAATAGATAATATAGCAAATATTTTATTGTCACTCAATACAAAGTTTAATAAAAATAAATATGCCTATATGTTTTTTGAATTAATCTTCTATGCAGTTGAATATGAAAAAAATCTTATTTATCTGAATGAAAAATTTGAAAATTCAAAAATGCTATTTAATCTCTTAGAACACTATACATTACCTGTAAATATCAATGCCAACCAGGAGACATACACATTTTCTTCTTTGATAGAAAAAATTAAATTTTATGAAAAAAAACTTTTTGATAAAGCTATACATATCATCATAAAGCAGGAAAAATTACTTCCTGATACCTTAAAGATTGATATGCCTAAACTGCAAAGTGTCATCTATTATCTTCTAATGGATTTTAGTACTTTTATAGATATAAATGAAAAAATTATTATAGAAATTTCACATGATAAATCATTTATATTTGTTGATATAACAGGAAAAGTGATGGAGACAAAATCATCCTTCATTGGTTTTTACAATAAAACACCAGTGAAAGATATATCTGAACGTCCTGAACTACAGTGTGCGAGAA
>JALSKH010000121.1 GCA_026988975.1 Campylobacteraceae bacterium | reverse complement strand
GTGCAGGAATTAGCATAGGAATAAGGAGTAAAAATATAAGCAGAGTTTTATGTTTTATATCTGTTAGAGTAATTAAAAGAGCAAAGATTGTTCCAATAAAAAGTGAGAAAACCGCAGATATAAAGCTTGATTCAAGTGTATTGAAAATCGCCTTTTGTACAGTTTGCTCTTTTAATACCTCTGCAAAGAGTGCTATAAAGTTACCATCAGAAGGAAAAATTGTCTGGATTAAAAGCTTTGATATAGGATAAACACAAAATAGAGCAATGTAGGCAGAGACCACAAAAAGCATTAGTAGTGTTTTGTAGTCTCTTGTTTTAGTTGCAATCATATTTGATTATGCACCACCAAAAAGTTTTGCAAATTTCTTCTTGTTTTCTTCGATTTTTTTGCTTACTACTTTTGGATCAGCTTTCATAACTTTTAGTTTGCTTAGGTCGCCATATGCTTCTGGTGCTTTTATAGATTTCATTAGAGGGATATAGTTTTGAGAAACTGATTGAAGTTGAGCATCTTTTGAAAGTTGAAAGTCTATAAATTTTCTAGCATCTTTAACATTTTTTGCAGTTTTTAAAATTGCCACAGGTTGATTTATGCTTGTAACTCCCTCTTTAGGAAAAACAAAATCAACTGGTGAGCCTTTTTTCTTAGCTCCTATTGCCATATAATCAATGATAATTCCATAAGCTTTTTGTCCTCTAGCAACAGCATTTCTTACTGAGCCGTTTCCTTTTCCTGCAACTGCACCATTTTTTGCCAATTTTTCATAGTAAGACCAACCAAATTCTGGCTGCTCCGTTAGAGTTCCTACATGTATAACTGCTGCACCTGAGTAGAGAGGGCTTGGCATAATCACTTGATTTTTTGCAGCTTTAGTTAATAAATCATTCCAAGATTTAGGAGCAGGAACACCCGCTTTTGTATTATAAATGATTCCAGTTGTGATTAGCTTAGTACCAAAGTAGTACATATCTTTATCGTACTGATCTGGATCAAAATCTTTTACAGGAGCATCTTTATAGGGCTGTAGAACTCCTTGCCTTTTAAGAGAATCCATAGCTACTGAATCAGCTATCATAAGAACATCTGGTCTTGGACTACCTGCTGCTATCTCTGCTTGAAGCTTATTTAAAACTTTTGTAGTTCCATCTCTATAGACATTTACCTTTATATCTGGATACTTTTCATTGAAAAGCTTTATAACCTTTACCATCTGCTTTTGTGGCTGTGATGTGTAGAGAGTTATCTCCCCTGCATTCATAGTTGCATTGATTGCTAAAGTGCTTAAAAGACCAGCAATTAACCTTTTGTTGAATTTCATTTTATCTCCTTGATTAAATTATTTAAATATAAAAAGTTCTTTTCGATCAACTCTTCGCCTCTGCCTAAAATTGCAGCTTCTATAGTTAAAAAGCCATTATAATTTTTTGGTAAAAGCTTTAGAGCACCCGCTAAATCAACCTCACCCTCACCAAGGGGCAGATGAGTCTTTCCGTAACCTGAATCACTAATATGTATATGTTTTATCCACTCTTCATTTAGGTTTTTAAGCATCTTCTTCTCATCACCAACAGTAAAAAGGTGAGCTATATCTACAGTCAATCCTATGCCATCTATGCCTTGACTCATAAGCCTTTTAGCATCATCATCAGTTTGAAAAAACTCTTTTGGTTTTTTCTCCATCATTTCAAATGTAATTTGCAATTCAATATCTTTTGAAAATTCAGACGCTTCACTAGCAAATTCAATCAATCTAGGAAAAAATTTATCTTTTGTATCTTGAGAAGAGGAAAGATGTCCGGGATGAATCACTATAAGTTTAGCACCTAATTCTTCACCAAGCCTAATTGCTTCAAAAATCTGCCTTTTGGACTCTTTTGCAATGCCACTATTGGAAGATAGTGGATTTAAATCATAACTTGGAGCATGAAGAGTTAACTCCAATCCAAGCTCTTGAGCCCTTTTTTTTATGGAACTTGGCTCATCACTCTGTCTATAGAAATGATCAGCCCAAATTTCTACACCATCATAACCAACACTCTTAGCTCTATTTAGTGTTTCAAGCAGGGACAAGTCTCGTAAAAATGTACTTGAAAATGATATTTTC
>JALSKH010000120.1 GCA_026988975.1 Campylobacteraceae bacterium | reverse complement strand
GATGAAATTATCTGTTGTATCTTTGGTTTTTACTATTTTTTTAAGCCCTTTCCTACACGCTGCAAATAGCATGTTGACTTTAGAAAATGATGCCATAGTGGGCAAAGACAACCACTATACAAATGGATTATACTATGTTTGGATGAGTGATGATAACAGTACTTTTCCAGATATACTAAAATTTTTGAATCTAAAACAAAAAAATATAGCTTTTTCTATCTCGCATGCTATCTTTACACCAAAAGATAAGCAGAGAAAAACACGCAATCTTAATGATTTACCATATGCCGGTTATCTTGATTTTAATTTTTTATTTTACAAGTCGTCTTCAAACTATTTCAATGAAGTAGGGTTAAATCTTGGTTTGGTAGGTCCATCAGCAAGAGCCGGGGATTTGCAAAAATGGTTTCATGACCTCATAGGACATGAAAAACCAAAGGCTTGGAATACAGAGTTGAAAGATAATTTTCTCGGTGGAATTTCATGCAATATTGGCTTTAAAACAGCCCCAATAAAGCTTAGAGATTTAAATCTTGATACTACTTTAAATGCAAAAGGTGATATTGGAAATTTTTACTCTGGATTTCTTCTTGGTGCTACTGTAAGATTGAGTGGCATTCCACTAAGAAGTTATGCAATAGCTAGTAATTTTATCGGCGCAAACGAGGCATTGTTGCTAAACTATAAAAAACAAAACAGTTTAATTGGACATTTGCAATCGGAACTTACTATAATAAATTTTACAAATATTATCTTGTAGATGAAGCCATAAAAGAGGGATATCATCTAAAAAAAATTGATTATATGCTAGGAGCTAAGATATCTTTGGATATATTTTATGAAAATTACAAAACATCTTTTTATCTCAAATCTGTTGATATATTTAGAGATGACACAAAATCCTCAAATAATGAAAAAACAGGTGGTATCAGTATAACTTGGAGTTTTTAATGAAATATTTTAGTTCATATTGATATAATAGATAAAATTTTTTATTAAAGGATGCAAGAAGTGAAAATTGTAGTAATTCAAGGACCAAATCTAAATATGCTAGGACATAGAGAGACAAATATCTATGGACCTATGAAACTAGAAGAGATACACACACAGATGGAAGCAGTTGCTAAAGAAAATGGCACAGAGATAGAGTTTTTTCAGTCAAACTTAGAGGGTGAAATCGTAGATAAGATTCAAGAAGCATTAGGTGATGCAGATGGTATCGTGATAAATCCTGCGGCTTATTCTCATACATCTATCGCGATAAGAGATGCTATCGCAGCAGTTGGTTTGCCGACAGTTGAAGTTCATATCAGCAACATCTATAGAAGAGAAGAGTTTAGAGCAAATAGCATGACTGCCCCTGCTTGCACTGGTATAATCAGTGGTTTTGGACCTTTTGGTTACCATTTGGGTATGATTTCACTGTTGCAAATTTTAGGTGAGATGGAAGCTATGAAAAGAGCTCAAGAAGAGCAAGCAAAGACTCAGAGCAACTAATTTTAATGAATTATATACTAAAAGATGAGAATGCCGTTTACTACGAATGCGGCTTCTCTTGCGATAATGAGATCTTTTTAAGGTTGGGAAGTGAAGCATTTTTTCTGACTGATTCAAGATATTTAACTGAAGCTAGAGAGTTTATCAAAGATGCTGAAGTTGTTTTGATGGATAGAAGAGACCCATTCAAAGTTGCAAGAGAGTTGATTCGAAAATCCCACATCAAATCTTTGGTATATAATCCTCTTGAATGGAGTGTAGATGAGTTTGAAAAGCTAAGCTCGAAACTCTCTATAAGTTTTAAAAAGAGTATAAATTTTTCTCAAAAAAAGAGAATTATAAAAGATGAAAAAGAGCTAGATATTCTCAGAACTGCTGCAATTTTGGGAGCAAAAGCATTTGATAATTTTGCAAAATATATCACAACAGATGGCTTTGGTTTGAGCGAAAAACGACTCTTCAATGTTGCGCAAAATGTATTTGGGGATTATGGTGAGTTGGAGCTTAGTTTTGCTCCGATAGTTGCGTTTGATGAAAATGCAGCAAAACCGCATGCACTTCCTAGCTCAAAGATTTTAGAGCAAGATATGCTTCTTCTGTTAGATGCGGGTGTGAAGTATAAAAGATACTGCTCGGACAGGACTAGAACAGCTTGTGCAGATGAGTTTTTGAAGTTTGACAAATTTGCAAAATTCAAAAATTCAAAAATTCAAAAAGTGTATGATACAGTGAGATTTGCGCAAGAGGCATCAATCAAAAAAGCAAGAGCAGGAGTAGCTGCAAGTGAGATAGACAAAGCAGGTAGAGATGTGATAGAAAAAGCAGGATATGGTGATTTCTTTATCCATTCAACTGGTCATGGAGTAGGCTTGGATATACATGAGTTGCCGGTTATAGGAGCAAGAAGCAAGGATGTTATAAAAGAAAATATGGTTTTTACCATTGAGCCAGGGATCTATATACCAAATGAGTTTGGCATCAGGATCGAAGATACAGTGATAGCCAAAGAGAACGGTGTTGAGGTGATCGGTTGAGAGAAGTTGTGCTAGATGAGGATTTGTCACTATATTTTAAAAAATACTTCCCAATTCAAAATCGTAAAAATCCAAACTTTAAGCACATCGCCGTTATCGGACTTGGTGGAAATGTAGGGTCTGTTTTTCAGAGGTTTAAAAGTGTATATAGGTATTTTTCAAAAGATAGTAGATTTTCTGTCTTGCAAACTTCTCCAGTTTTGAAAAATCCACCTTTTGGATATACTGAGCAAGATGATTTTTTAAATGCTGTTATGGTTTTGCAGACGAGTTTAAGTGCAAAAGAGCTTTTAAAAAATCTTCTACATGTAGAGAAGTTGCACAAAAGAGAGAGAAGTTTTAAAAATGCACCAAGGAGTTTGGATTTGGATATAATATTTTATGATGATTTAAATATTAGGATGAAAAGCTTAACAATTCCACATCCTAGTTGGTACAAAAGGCAGAGTGTTACCGTCCCTCTTAGCTTTTTAAAAAGGATTGCTTTGTGAAATTTTTAACTTTTAGTGGAGAGACTCCGGCAGTTGCACTAAAACTAGCCCAACAAGAGTGTGGTGAAAATGCACTTGTGGTTAGTACAAAACAGATAAGAAAAAAGACTATAAATACCTCTTCTTTGTATGAAGTTGTAGTAGCAGTTGATGATGCTCATGAAGAGTACAAAAAACCAAAACCGACCAAAAAAAGTAGCGAAGATGTTCTTGTAAATATATCCGAAGCGGCTAAGCAGATTTCGCAGATTGCAAAAGTGACCAGTGGAGGATTTGAAGTTAAAAGCAAGAGTGTGGATGCGATTCCTCAAAAAGCAAGTGAAGAGCTAGTAGATATAAAAGAGGAGATAACAAAACTTGCCGATAAAATCAAACTCATACAAGAGATGTTTTGGCAAGAGAAAGCTCCAAGCAGAAACAATTTGCAAATCCCACCCGAGTTTTCAGAGATATATAAGCTAGCAAAAAAAAGTGGCATGGGGGCGGATCACTTAGAAAACATAATGAACCTCACGCTCGAACATATGCCTGCACGCATGAGAGGAAGCAGTTCTACAATCAAACGCTATTTTCAAGTTTTGCTTCGTAAACTTATACCTATACGAGTTGAGTCAAATGTGACAAAAAGAGACAAAAAAGTGATGATGTTTGTAGGTCCAACAGGAGTCGGAAAGACTACAACTATAGCAAAACTAGCAGCTCGTTACTCCTATCTTTTAGAAAAGAGAAGCAAAGTGGGAATCATAACTTTAGATACTTACAGAATCGGCGCAGTAGAGCAACTGTTTCAGTATGCAAAGATGATGAAACTTCCGATGGAAGATGTTGTTGACCCAAATGATTTTAACAGCGCTTTAAACTCTTTGAGCCATTGTGATATTATCCTGATAGATACAGTTGGTAGTTCACAGTACGACAAAGAAAAACTCAAAAAATTGGAAAAATTTATACATAGGAGTGATTTTAAGATAGATGTAAATCTTGTGTTGTCTGCCGGTTGTAAACTAGAGGATTTGGAAGAGATTTATAAAAATTTCTCTTTTTTAGATATTGACACGCTTGTTTTTACAAAATTTGATGAGACAAAAGCATTTGGAACTGTTTTTTCTTTGATTTACAATACAGACAAGCCAGTAAGTTACTTTTCAATAGGACAAGAAGTTCCTGATGACATAGTAGTAGCCTCAAGTGATTTTTTGGTAAATTGCATACTTGATGGTTTTAACGCAAAGAGGGAAAAGTATGGAAAGTCAAGCAAATAAACTAAAAGAGATAGTCCAGCAAAGTAGCCCGCAAAAGAGAAATAGAGGCACCAAGTTTATAGCAGTAACAAGTGGAAAAGGTGGAGTAGGAAAGAGTACGATTAGTGCAAATATGGCAAATATCTTGGCAAAAAATGGCTACAAAGTGGCTCTTTTTGATGCAGATATAGGATTGGCAAATCTGGATGTTTTGCTTAATGTTCGTATACATAAAAATATCCTACATGTACTAAAAGGTGAATGCTCGCTTAGTGAAATAATCATAAATGTAAATAAAAATCTTATATTGATTCCAGGAGAGAGTGGAGATGAGATTTTAAAATACAGTGACCAATTTATCTTTGAGAGATTTTTTGATGAAACAGCGATGCTGGATAATTTGGATTTTGTTATTATCGATACAGGTGCGGGAATAGGAGGGCATATTCAGCTATTTTTAGAAGCGTCTGATGAAGTTATTGTCGTAACAGTTCCGGATCCTGCTGCCATAACAGATGCATATGCTACTATAAAAGTTACCAGCAAGATAAAATCTTCCTTGCATATGGTTATAAATATGAGCAAAAACGATAAAGAGGCTCAGCTTATATTTGAAAAGATTCAAAAAGTTGCCCTTGCAAATATAGGTGGTGATTTGGAGTTGGATTTGATTGGTAAACTACCCTCAGATAAATTGATAGCAAGAAGCATAAAGCAAAGAACCCTCTTTACAAATGATTCTCCAAACTCAGGTGCATCAATGGATCTCAAAAGGATCGTAAATAAACTTGTCTATAAATTGGAACGAAAAGTGCTTAAAGATGGAGAACACAGAAGTTTTGGGAGCTTTTTTAAGAGATTAATAGAGCAATTTTAAAGATAGGAAGAGAATGTTGCAAACAGATAATTTTATATATTTTTTTACAGTATGCGGGTTTTTTATAGGTTTAATCTTCTCTATACTTAACTTTAACGCACCTGGAGATATACTATTTTACAGTTGTGCCGTAACACTGTTTTTCTATCTGTTTGTTCATGTGATAGCCATAAATTTTGTAGATTTTTCGAGATTTGGAAAGATGATATTTGATAAAAAAGAGCATGAAGAGATTAGCGATTATTTTATAAAAGAGTTGGATATCAGAGAAAAGAGGCTAGATAGAATGTTGTTGGAACTTGAACGAAACAACAATAACTATAAGAAAATCAAAGAGCAAAATGGCGCAAGCGGAAATGTGAATGGGTATAAAAAGGCAGCCTAATCCTTATGCTAGTAGCATAAAAAAAGAGCAAGATGAGTTGGTATTGCGTTATCTACCAGCAGTGCGTGCCATGGCTTATCGGCTCAGGGAAAGATTGCCGACTTCTATAGATGTAGATGATTTGATTTCTATTGGAACTGAAGAGATGATTAAACTCTCAAGAAGATACGATAGAGCACAAAATGATTCCTTTTGGGGTTATGGTAAAAAGAGAGTTTATGGCTCAATGCTAGATTATCTGCGCTCTCTTGATGTGATGAGCAGGGCGAACAGAAGGCTTGTAAAACTAGTAAACAAAGAGATAGAAAATTATTTGGCGGTTTATGAAGAGGAGCCAAGCGATGAATATCTGTCTAAAGTTATAGATGAAGATATAAAAAAGATAAAAGAGGCGAGGGACGGTAGTAAAATCATCTCCGTTATGCCTATAAATGAGCAGATAACAATACTATCAAGCGAAGATACGATAGCGTTAGTTGAAAAGGAGCAGTTGCTTGAAATTGTAAAGAAAATTTTGTGTAGTTTCAAAAAAAGAGAGCAGATGATTATACAACTTTACTATTTTGAAGAGTTAAATTTAAAAGAGATAAGTGAGATTTTAGAGATAAGTGAATCAAGAATATCTCAAATTCACAAGAAACTTTTAAGTAAGATAAGAGATGAATTAGGAAGTTACGATGGCTGATATATTAAGTCAAGAAGAGATTGATGCACTATTGGAAGTTGTAGATGAAGGCAGTGAAGAGTCAGAATCAACGGCGGTTGCTGATGATAGACAAATTATATTGTATGACTTTAAAAGACCAAATAGGGTTTCAAAAGAACAACTTCGTGCGGTAAAAGGGATACATGATAAGATGGCAAGAAATCTTGCATCCCAAGTATCTTCGATCATGAGAAGTATCGTTGAGATTCAACTTCACTCTGTTGACCAGATGACTTATGGCGAGTTTCTTATGTCTCTGCCAATACCAACGAGTTTTAATGTTTTTTCTATAAAACCACTTGATGGCAGTTGTGTAATCGAAATAAATCCCTCTATCGCATTTCCTATGATAGACAGACTCCTCGGCGGTATCGGCGAATCTTTTGAAGCAACAAGAGAATTGACTGATATAGAACTAAACCTCTTAGATGCGATTCTTAGGATCGTTATGCAAAGACTAAGGGAAGCATGGGCGCCTGTTACAGATATGTATCCTGTCGTTGAGGCAAAAGAGTCAAGCCCAAATGTTGTACAAATTGTATCACAAAATGAGATTGTTATTATGGTTGTGATGGAGATTATAATAGGAAACTCAAGCGGAATGATAAATATATGCTATCCGGTCATCCACTTGGAGCCTATACTTTCAAGACTTGCAAACAGAGATATCATGCTTGGTGAGACAAGTGCCAAAAAGAGCAGAAATAAAGAGTTAAATGCCCTAATAGGAAGAGCAGAAGTATTTTCTGAGGCACTTTTGGGAAAAACAAGGCTAAAAGTAGGCGAGCTTTTAGATTTAGAAAAAGGCGATATACTTAGGCTAGATAGACCAGCGGATGACCATGCGATAGTATCTATCGATAAAAAAGATCTCTTTTTGGGAGAAATAGGCTTGCATAGATTTAGAAAGTCTGTTAAAATAGAGAAGCTAATAAAAAGTGATAAAGATGATATCAAAAAAACATTAGAAGAGTTGGAAAACAAAAGAAGAGAAAAGGTCAGTTCTTAAGGGGTTAGTATGGCAGAATTTGTAGAATTATTAAAAAACGAGATAGCTTCAACTGTTGAAGGTTTAACAGGTATAGCTCCTAAAGTTGACTTTCAAGGCAATATAAAGATTGATGACAAAACAACTCTAACTTCCCCATTAGCGATATTGGATGTGAAAGTCACAGGAGATATGGATACTCAAATGAGTATAAGTATCTCTGCGAATGTTGCAACTGCCATTGGTGACATGATGCTTGGTGGTGAAGGTGTTGAAAAAGAGGATATGGATGCAGATGATTTAGATGCAACCAAAGAGATAATATCAAATATCTTAGGCTCGTTATCTACATCTTTGAGTGCTCAAAAAGATATGCCAAAACTTAGCTTTACTATAGAGTCTATAGAGTTTAAAGACGCAACGGCTGTTGTTACATTTAACGGATACTCTCATTTGATGATTTATAATGTCAGTATACAAAGTAGCATGGACAATATCTCATTTGCATTGCATGATGAATTTTATAGAAAAATGAGTGGAGAAGAGGTAGAACCAGCAGATACAAAAGAGCCAAAGCAAGAGTGTAAAACAGAAAAAAATGATACTGTTATGACTCTCAATAGTGAAGAGATTAAAAATATAGAACTTATCAAAGATGTGACACTGCCACTAAGAGTAAGAATAGGATATAAGAAAATGCTTCTTAAAGATGTACTCTCTATGGATATAGGTTCAGTGATAGAGCTTGATCAATTAGCAAATGATCCTTTGGAGATTTTAGTTGGGGATAAAGTTATAGCAATCGGTGAAGTTGTGATAGTTGATGGAAATTTTGGTATCCAGATAACAGATATCGGAACCAAAAGAGAGAGATTGGAAAAACTTCGATAAGTACCTCTTGGAGAGGCACTTTATACTGACGAAAAATTATAGTATAATACTCATTCGAAAATAAATATAAAAAGAAAAAAACAATGTCAAAAATATTAGTAGCCATGAGCGGTGGAGTTGATTCTACTGTTACAGCATATAAATTAAAAGAGTTGGGACATGAGATAGAAGGGGTCTATATGAAACTTCATAATGACGAAAAATCTCATAAAGAAAATATCAAAAAAGTAAAAAAAGTTTCTGATTTCTTAGGTATAAAATATCATGTACTGGACATAAAAGATAGATTTGAAGAGTTTGTTTATATGCCTTTTATCGAACAGTACAAGCAGGGACTTACGCCAAATCCTTGCGCACTTTGCAATAGAAATATAAAGTTTGGTGCTTTGATTGAATTTACAAAAGAGTTAGGCATGGATATGCTTGCTACTGGCCATTATGTTCAGATAAAAGATGGATATATACAAGAAGCGGTGGATAAAAGCAAAGACCAGAGTTATTTTTTAGCAAATGTGAAAAAAGAGAATCTTGACTTTGTTACATTTCCATTAGGAGGAATGTATAAAACAGATGTCAAAGAGTTTGCATCCAATATAGAGATTTTAAAAGAGTTTTCAACTCAAAAAGAGAGTAGTGAGATCTGTTTTGTAGATACCACATATTTAGATGTTTTGAAAGATTATATGCAGATTGAAAAACCTGGCAATGTGTTAAATAAAAATGGTGATATAGTAGGCGAACATAAGGGATATATGCACTACACTATAGGAAAAAGAAAAGGCTTCAGCGTGCGAGGCGCTTTGACTCCACACTATGTAATATCTACAAATCCAAAAACAAATGAGATAGTAGTCGGAGACAAAGAGGATCTAAAAGTTGATGAGTTTTTTGTAAAAGATTTAAATTTGTTTGAAGATTTAAGTGATTTTGAATGCAGTGTAAAGATTAGATACAGAAGCCCAAAAAGCAAGGCTAGAGTGGAGATAGAAAATAACAAAGCAAAAATAATACTAGAAAACAGTGCCCAAGGAGTCGCCTCCGGACAGATGGCAGTATTTTACAGAGATGATTTAGTCCTAGGGTGTGGCTGGATTATATAAAGTTTGATTATGTAACATATGTTACAGGCATATTTATGATAAAGTGTTGCAATGCTCATATCTTAATTGCTATACTGACCAATAGTTTGAAAATTTACTTTTGGCATATCATCTTTATCCTAATTGAATAGATAAAACTTCTTACTTAATTTATACAGAATTACTCCTCGTTCTTGAAAATTTTTTTAAATCAAATATGTCATATTATAATTAAGATTTTTATATAAAAATAGTAGTAAAATGGCACTTTTAAAATTGGAGATAATATGAAATTTGGATTTAAAAATAAGATTTATATAGCTGTTAGTTTAGTGTTGATAGCAGGACTTCTTTCAAGCAATATTTATAGCTATATATCATCAAAAAGTATAATCAAAAAAGAGATAAAAAGTGTATTGATAGGCTTATCAAGCTCAAATGCTATGGCGTTGGATATGTCTATGAAAATAAAACAAAATATTTTGCAAAATATGGCAAAAACTTTAAAAAACCCTGACAATATGAGGGATAGTAAACTTATCAAAGTTTTTAGAAATATTCAAAAAGTCATGGATACCAGTGATGTATATGCTGGATTCGAAGAAGATGGGAGGTTTGTAAGTTCGTCTTTAGCAAAACTGGAAGATGGGTTTGACCCAAGAAAGCAAGGTTGGTATAAAAGAGTTAAAATTTCCCAAAAAAATTCTATATCAGATGTATATTTTAATAATACAACAAAAAAAAGATCATTTGCCTATATGGTAAAAATGAGAAATGATGATAGTGATTTTATAGGAGTTTTGGCATCTGTTGTGGATTTTAAAAAACTTGATAAAATGATAAAAAATATTAAGATAGATGGTGGATATGCGTATCTACTAGATCAAAATTATAAGATTTTATCTTATCCTGCAAAAAATATGATAAATCAAAAAATATCTACCTTAAGTCCTTCGTTGAAAAAAATTGAAAGCAGCGTATTAAAAAAACATAGAGGAGTTTTTAACTATAAAACGAGTGGTAAAGATAAGATAGCAGCCTTTGATACGATTAAAGCTACTGGTTGGAAGTTGGTTGTTGTTGTAGATAAAGATATAGCCTACAAAGAGTTAAATGATCAATTTTACAAAAGCCTAATAGCCACACTTAGTTTTACGATACTTGGCACATTGCTTCTCATATTTGTATTAAATAGATTATTTGTGCCTATCGAAAGACTCAGAAGCATGGTAGATGATTTGGCAAATAAAGATGCTGATTTGACATCTAGGATTGAAACAAAAGGTGATGATATCTTGGCTCAAATAGGCATCGGTTTCAATACTTTCATAGAAAAAATTCAAAAATTATTGCTTGAGACAAAAAATGATAGTAACGAAAACTCTGCTATTTCAGAGGAGCTTAGTACTACTGCTTTTGAAGTTGGAAAAAGAGTTGAAGAAGAGAGTTCAACAATCTCGCGTATTAGCGAAAGTGGAAAGAGACTACATCAAGATTTAAGTAGTTCTGCAGATATTGCAAAAAAAGCTAGTAAATATCTAGAGTCCTCCAGTGAGATACTAGGGGGTGTTAAAGATGGCATAGAAGCTCTACATGTAAAACTTAATGAAACCTCTATGAGAGATGTTGACTTAGCAGAGAGATTAAATACTACAAGTCAAAATACCGGCGAGATTAAGGAAGTTTTAGAGGTTATAAATGATATAGCTGACCAAACAAATTTATTGGCTTTAAATGCTGCTATAGAAGCAGCAAGGGCTGGAGAGCATGGCAAAGGATTTGCGGTTGTTGCTGATGAAGTCAGAAAACTTGCTGAGAAGACTCAAAAATCTTTGGTTGAAATTAACTCAACTATAAATATCGTTGTCCAATCAGTCCAAGAGGTTAGCCAAGAGATGGATGGTTCTTCAAAAGAGATATTGGATATATCCAAAAATGCTCAAGTTTTAAATGACAAAGTCCAGCAAAGTGTTGGGAATATGCAAGAGACAACTCAAATCACAAACCAGAGCATAAAAAGCTATGTTGAAGCAACAGAAAAACTGCAAGAGATTGTGAGTGAGTTGATGCATCTTGATGAGCTCTCAAATAGCAATACGAGAAGCATTGAAGAGTTAGCAAGCGCAAGCGATCATCTAAACACATTAACTGAAAAGCTAAACAGCGAATTAAAAAAGTATAAAACTTAAATAGAACTTATAAGCTCTAAGCCATCATTTGTATTTTGATAAGTTGTGTTGATAAAGTCGTTGTAAAATTCATCAAAATAGCTTCTGGCTCCATTTAAACAAAGTTTAAGATATGATGTATTAGGGAGAATTTGTTCGTTTTGCTTCCCTTTTTTGCCTATATAAACAAAGCAATTCTTTGCAATTTTATTGTCAGTATAGTATCTAACCAATCCATCTTCTAGATTTAATCTATCATACCCTTTTTCTCTGATATCGAGTTCTTGCAGGGATTTTTTAGATATATTTTTTATAAGAATCGCATTAAAAAAAGAGTTTTCAACTTTTTGTATATTTAAAACAGCTCTATTTATCGAGTCTGATTTTCTGTTTGATGGTTCTTGGTTGAAAACTCTTTGAAAATTTGAAACTTTAACAAACTCGATTAAATCTAAAGATATACCGTGTCTTTGAAGCTCTTTTGGGTGAAGTAAACTGCCATATACTATTTGATTATACATGCTCTATTATAGCAAAAATATGTTTTTAAGTCCTTATTTTATATAATATCATCACTACAAAACTTCCAAAGGACAACATATCATGCGAGGCTATAAAGTTTTTTCAGGGACTGCCAATCCGGAATTTTCAAAAAAAGTTGCCAAATACCTATCTCTGCCACTCTCACACGCTGAGATAAAGAGATTTAGTGATGGCGAAATAAGTGTGCAAATTAGCGAAAGTGTTAGAGGAAAAGATGTCTTTATCATCCAATCCACTTGTGCACCTGCAAATGTAAATCTGATGGAATTGCTGATTTTAACTGATGCGTTAAAAAGAAGTTCAGCTAGTTCTATCACTGCCATAGTGCCATATTTTGGTTATGCAAGACAAGATAGAAAAGCAGCCCCAAGAGTTCCGATAACTGCAAAGTTAGTCGCAAATATGATCGAAACGGCTGGAGTTGACAGAGTTGTAACTATCGACTTACATGCCGGTCAGATTCAGGGATTTTTTGATATACCTGTTGATAATTTGTACGGCTCTATCATATTTCATGAATATGTTAAAAATAAAAATCTCAAAAATCCTATCATTGCCAGTCCGGATATCGGCGGAGTTGCAAGAGCTAGAAGTTTTGCAAAAAAACTAGGCGTGGATATGGTTATAGTAGATAAAAGAAGAGAAAAAGCAAATGAGTCTGAAGTGATGAATATCATCGGTGATGTCGATGGCAAAGATGTTATATTGGTGGACGATATGATCGATACTGCCGGCACTATCGTAAAAGCAGCAAAAGTTTTAAAAGCAAAGGGTGCCACAAGTGTTATGGCATGTTGTACTCATCCTGTATTGAGTGGTCCTGCTTATGAGAGATTAAAAGAGGGTGAATTGGATGAATTGGTTGTTTCAGATACAATTCCAATCAAAAAAGAGTTAGGAAATATAAAAGTTTTAAGCGTTGCCCCAACTTTTGCAGAAGTTATCAGACGAGTTTATCATAATGAAAGTGTAAATGGGCTCTTTATTTGATGAGTAGTGACCAATCAAGAATTAGAAACTTTTCTATCATAGCGCACATCGACCATGGCAAAAGCACTCTAGCCGATCGTCTCATCCAAGAGTGTGGTGCTGTAAGTGAGAGAGAGCTTGGAGCTCAAATGATGGATACCATGGATATAGAAAAAGAGAGAGGTATCACCATAAAGGCTCAAAGTGTCAGACTTGATTATGTAAAAGATGGTGAACACTATATACTAAACCTCATAGATACCCCAGGTCATGTTGATTTCTCTTATGAAGTTTCAAGGTCGTTAGCTTCAAGCGATGGCGCACTTTTGATCGTAGATGCCTCTCAAGGTGTAGAAGCGCAAACTATAGCAAATGTATATATAGCGCTTGAAAATGACTTAGAGTTGATTCCAGTCATAAATAAGATAGACCTTCCTGCAGCCGACCCCGATAAAGTAAAAGAGGAGATAGAACATACTATCGGGCTTGATTGCTCCGAGGCACTTGAAGTAAGTGCAAAGAGTGGAATCGGTGTAAAAGAGTTGCTTGATGCTATCATAGAGAAGATTCCCGCTCCAAAAGGCGATAAAAATGCCCCTACAAAAGCCATCATATATGACAGTTGGTTTGACAATTATCTAGGGGCATTGGCGCTTGTGAGAGTCTATGACGGCGAGATAAGAAAAGGTCAAGAGATATTTGTTATGGGAACAAAAAAGAAGCATGAAGTTTTAAATCTCATGTATCCACACCCACTTGCTCTGAAGAAGACTCAAAAGATAAAAACTGGTGAAGTTGGTATCGTTGTTTTAGGACTTAAAAATATAGGAGATGTTCAAGTAGGGGATACTATCACGGACAATAAGCAAAAAACTGCTCAAGCGATAGAGGGTTTTGAGGAGATAAAATCTTTTGTTTTTGCAGGGTTGTATCCGATAGAGACAGATAAATTTGAAGATTTGAGGGATGCACTAGACAAACTAAAATTGAATGATTCAAGTATATCGTATGAGCCTGAAACATCAGTTGCTTTAGGTTTTGGATTTAGAGTCGGATTTTTAGGGCTTTTGCATATGGAAGTTGTAAAAGAGAGGCTAGAGAGAGAGTTTGGATTAGACCTCATCGCAACAGCACCGACGGTAACTTATAGAGTTGAAAAAACAGATGGAGATGTGATTGAGATACAAAATCCGAGCCAACTACCTCCTGTAAATGAGATGATAAGGATTTTGGAGCCTTATGTAAAAGCAACTATTTTGACTCCAACAGAGTTTTTGGGAAATGTTATAACTTTGTTGAATACCAAAAGGGCTATACAAGAGAAGATGGATTACCTTAGTGTGGATAGGGTGCTTTTGGAGTATTCCATTCCTATGAATGAGATAGTTATGGATTTTTACGATAAACTAAAATCAGTCACAAAAGGGTATGCCAGTTTTGATTATGAGCAGAGTGGTTACAAAGAGGGAGATTTGGTCAAACTTGATGTTTTGGTGGCAAATGAAGTGGTAGATGCGCTTTCAATCATAGTTCCAAAACAAAATGCCCAAAGCAGAGGCAGAGAGTTCGTAAAAGCAATGAAAGAGATCGTGCCAAGACAGCTTTTTGAAGTGGCCATTCAAGCTAGCATCGGAAATAAAGTCATAGCAAGAGAGACTGTTAAATCGATGGGAAAAAATGTAACTGCTAAGTGTTATGGTGGCGATATAACAAGAAAAAGAAAGCTTTTAGAGAAGCAAAAAGCAGGTAAAAAGAGGATGAAATCCATAGGAAGAGTGCAGCTTCCTCAAGAGGCTTTTTTAACAGTTTTAAAACTAGACTAAAATGCGTTGCCTAGTCTGTCTAAACTT
>JALSKH010000119.1 GCA_026988975.1 Campylobacteraceae bacterium | reverse complement strand
CAACTTCGCAACTGTTTACACCATCGATTTTTTCAACAGCCTCTTTTGTCCACTGTTTCATCATTTCATGCAAAGGACAACCTCTAGTAGATAGTGTCATAGTTACATGTACATGATCACCTTCCACTTTTGCTCCATAAATCAAGCCTAGTGAGTAGATGTCGAAACCAACTTCTGGGTCTATTACTGTTTTAATCGCATCATATACCATATCTTCAGTTACTGCCATTTTCTAATCCTTTATTGTATTGTTTTAACTCTTCTATTCCATAGACGAGTGTGAAGTATATATTGTAAATTACAAGTAGTGTTCCTATTCCCATGATCACTGTTCCCACTTGAAAAAGTAGCGGTGTTTTTATGACTATGGAAATTATGGCTAAAAGTAATCCGACTAGTGTTATCCAAAACTGTGTGTCTGCTACTTTTTCGTGTACCATTTCATTTAGCATTGGCACTTTTAATTTTCCAACTAGCGGTGAATATCTTTGATACCAAACCAAAAAAGGTAGGATTTTATAGATATGACCAACTACAAAAAATGTAAAAAAGCCAAAAAAGAGTGTAAATCCAAAAAGTAAAAAGTAGGTATCGTTTTTTGTGATAATTCCGGCTACTAAAATGAAAAATGACACGATAAGCGTAACAAATGAAGCCATCATGTTTTTTGCCCAAAAGTCATTTTGTTTTCTGATTCTGGTTGAAAATATAAGGTACATTTGGTAGAGTGCCAAAAATATTGCTATAGCAGAAAAAAGAACTCCACCAAATCTTAAGAGGTCAATCTTATATATAGAGCCTATTAGAAACAGAACTAATCCCACAATAATCGTATAAAATGCCATCTCTATGGCTATCTGTTTAAATCCGTGTGAGAGAGAGAACATAGGAAGAAGTATCATTCCGATTCCCATGATAGTCATAATCACATAACCAAATATAGTGGTAGCTATGTGCATTTGGACAAGATTTAAGATATCAGGATAAAAACCATATATAAGATTTAGCGCTATGATAAAACCTATGGTTACACCGATAGCTAGAAAAATATTTGAGACAAATATAAACTTTGCGACTATATCCCAACGAAATATATTTTTGTATGTTAAAAAGACATTCGCTATGAAAATGAGCATGGATAGATACATAAGCATCGCACCATAGGGCAAGATTTGTGTATAATTTTCATCCCATAATCCAAATGTGAACATTAAAATTCCGCTTACAAACATATAAAATTGAACATAAGCAAAATCTTTTGAAAAGATTGGAATTTCAAGTACAACAGGAACTAGCTGATACATAGCACCAAAGATAGTCATCATCACAAATCCAAGTAGATACAGATGCATAAGTGATGCTATTGATGAGGATAGGAAGTATCCATTTACCTCATTTGCGTAAAAAGGGAGTAAAAATGCTGTAAATGCATAAAAAATTGCTCCGGCTATGAAATAATGAGCCACCAAAACAAATGGTGGCGCCATATCTGTGGCTAAATTTTTTGCCATTTTTTATCCGTTGCAGCTTTTATCGCTAAGGTCTGCTTTTTCGCTCATGCCCTCTTTGTATGAAAAAACCAATTTTGCTTTTCCATCTTCTGTGGTTCCTTCTTCTATATTGTAATTTGCATTTATCTTTGGAAGTAATCCTGCAGGACTTTTGTGATTTATCATGATAACTTTTGTGTTTTTGTCTTTGATAAGAGCAACTGCAAGCATAGCATTTACCATGGGCTCTGGTGGTCCACATCTTGAAGTATCGAACTCTATATATGTAGTATCATCTATCTTATACTCATAAAAAGGTACAGTTTGCCCTTCAACTTTTATCTCTTTTGCGTCATCTGGTTTTGTGATTTTTAAATCAGACATATTAACTCCTATTTGATTTTTTGGAATTATACACCACTTTAAATTAAATATTCTTGATATAAATCAATTATCAAAATATGATTTTAATTTTTCCTCATTGATTATGACAAAATGACCTTTTTCACTTTTGATGAGTTTCTCATCTTTAAATTTTCTGATGATTCTAGAGTAGGTTTCTGGTGTCATATTTAGTGCAGCAGCTCTGATTTTATGGTTCATCCTATCCAAGACAGGAGATGCTTCATATAGATGTTTTGCTACTTTTGAAGTTGAGTCTA
>JALSKH010000118.1 GCA_026988975.1 Campylobacteraceae bacterium | reverse complement strand
TTCAAGCTCATCTAATAAAGTATTATATTTTACTTCATCAAATGAGCCATCTACTTTCCCACGAAAGAGAAATTCTCCTTTTTGGCAAACTCTAAAAAGGCTTCAGCTATTTGTGGTAAATCGGTCATGGCTAAAGTCTCTGTGGTATTTAAGCCCACATAAAAACCAGAGTTATCTTTAACAGGTTTTACATTGGTTGCAAAAAATATAGGATAATCCTCTACTTTTGGACATAACTCATCATCCCATTTCTGAACCATAAGTATGCTTGTTTTTGTACCCGTATAAGGCTTAAAACTGTTTCCATGAAGTCCTATGATTCCTAGTATTCGACACTCTTTAGCTACATACTCTCTTAACGCTTTGTCACTAGAGTTATTAAAACGTCCTTGTGGTAAGACAATCGCCATACGTCCACCACTTGCTAAAAACTGTAAATCTCTCTCCATAAACAAAATATCTCTACTTTGTTTGTTCTTTGTTTTGCTCTTTTGGTCTTTTGCAAAATCATAATAGCCTAAGTAACCACTGGTATTTGAAATATCTCCTGCAAAAGGGGGGTTGGTCATGACGATGTCAAAAGAGTTATGAGGAAATTTTTCTGCTAAAGTAGCATTGTATTTACCTTTTTGCTTTTTGTCCCATAAGCGTAAATCTAAAGAGTTAGACTGCATACAATTTGATGAACCATCCCCTGCAATGACCATTAAAGCCTTAGCAATTTTAACTGTTCTTGGGTCAAAGTCTAAAGCAAAAAGATTATTAACAGCATATCTATACCTATCTCGTTCATCTATTTTATCATGTTTAAGCATGTGTTGAAAAGTATGAAGTAAAAAACCTGCACTTCCAGCACTTGGGTCTAACACTTTCTCTTCATCATTAGGATTCATCATCTTGACAATAATATCAATTACAGGTCTAGGAGTGAAATATTGTCCTTTTTCGCCTTTACTATCTCCTGAAATCATATGTTCAAAGGCACTATCGAGTATCTCAAAATCTGTTTCAAAAAGTTTGTACTCTTGAAGCTCTGAAACTACAGCAATGAGTGTCTCTTCACTAAGTTCTATCTCATCTTTAGCTTTAAATACATCTTTCCATTTATTTTTAGCACTACTGAAAAGCTTCTCCGTATTTTCAACCACACCAGAACCCATTTTTAGTTGAAAATCTAACTCATCAGTGGCTTTTCGTTTACTCTGTTCATCATAGAGCTTGGCAAATATAAGTTTAAATATCTCATCAAAAGCATTTACTCCATCATTGGCTAAAACTCTTTGTTCTAACATCCCTACCGTAGAGCGTAAATCCAAAATATCAATAAGGTCAGATTTTTTTAAGTAAGTAGAGAGTACATCTTCTATGGACTCATCATATCTTGGAACTCTTTTAAATCTTTCATATTTATATTTATTGCTAGGGTTTCGGTATCTAACATTCTCTTCATTACCATCTGTCCAAATACCAAGATAAGTAGGCAAAGCTTGAACATAACTCTCTACCTGGTCAATACCATCTATGAGTTTTTCTTTAGGCTTTTTAATCTCAACAATTAAAACAATATTATCTTTCTCTTTTCTCTTCTCATTGTCATAAATGATAATATCAGCCTTTTTAGAAGTCGAACCCATCTTGACATCAACCTCTAAACTCATATTTTCAAAAGGATAACCATAGTCATCACGGAGTTTTAAAAGGTAAAGTTGTCGAACCACTTCCTCAGGAGCTGTTTTAGCTTTAGAAAAAATCTGTATCTCTTTTTCTCGTACCAAACAATTTACAAAAACTTTATCATTCTTCTCTACTAGATGTGTTTGAAGTTCATCTATCTGTTTTTGCGTAAAAAGTTTTAAATCTTTTGTATTCTGTTTTAATATATCATCTAATATCATTACTAGTTCCTACCCTCTAAAAAGTATGTGAATTATACTTGATTATTGATAATATCAACTCATTTATAAGAGATTCTCAATAATATGTTTTTTTGTTATTATATATGAAGTTTTTAAAATATGGAAGAAAAATGGCAAATTGTCATATTTTATGGATAAGATAAGCCTTTCGGCGAAAACACAATTTTATGCAAGTTTGATTTTGTGGTGCAATAGCAATTGCACCCTACGAATTGTTCACTAATTCAAGGTTATCTATAAATCTAAAATCTTTAATATTATAGGTAA
>JALSKH010000117.1 GCA_026988975.1 Campylobacteraceae bacterium | reverse complement strand
CCCTTTGCCTATGTCTAAAAAGTTATACATAAGTGCTGATTCTATCAAGATAGACTCATTGTTTGATATAGCAAAAAGTTTTGAAAGTGAGGATGGTGAGCTACTTATCATAGATGAGATACACAAATTTACAGGGTTTGAAAATGAGTTAAAAAAGATATATGACTTTTTAGAGTTAGAGGTTATTTTTAGTGGCAGTAGTGCTTTAAAAATAGATAATTCAAAAGCAGATTTAAGCAGAAGAGTTGTGGTTTACGAAATAGAGGGGCTTAGTTTTAGAGAGTTTTTAGAGATGAAAAATACTATAAAGATAGATACTTACTCATTAAATGATATTTTAACAAATCATGTAGATATTGCTTATGAATTATCACAATACTACACACCAAAAGTATTTCAAGAGTATTTAGAGTTTGGATACTATCCATTTTATTTTGATAAATATTCAAACTACCAAATAAAACTAAACGAAACAATAAATACAGTTTTAGAGGTTGATATACCCTCAATTTTTAACATTGAGTATCAAAATATTAAAAATCTAAAAAAGCTTTTACTTATCCTTTGCCAAAGTGTTCCATATACACCAAATATCAATGAACTGTTAAACAAACTCAATATGGGGCAAGATTATAGAACATTATACAGATATTTAGACTATCTTCATAAAGCAAAAATTATTACACTAATTCGACCAAAAACAAAGGGGGATAATATCTTTGCAAAACCAGATAAGATATATTTCAACAATCCAAACCTACATTACACTTATTGTGATACACCAAATATAGGAACAATAAGAGAGGTTTTTTTCAAATCTATGACTTTTGAGCATAAAATAAAGATTCCTAAAAAAGGCGATTTTTTAGTAGATGAAAAATATACTTTTGAAATCGGTGGTAAAAATAAAAGCTTTAAGCAAATAGCAAATTTGCCAAACTCTTTTGTGGTTGCTGATGATATAGAGATAGGCTTTGAAAATAAGATACCTATATGGCTATTTGGGTTTTTGTATTAGAATTTAGTTAAAAGTAAATCTCTGACTCTGCTATTCGTATCCTTAAGAGTACTTTTTACAGTATTATACCATACATTTTAAGTTGTTTTGCCATGTATCATCAACCAAACCCCCTCTTCCACACTAAACGGCAGCAGCACTTCAGTCTCACCGCTCTTCGGAAGCGATGCTTTAGCTTCGCCAAAAAGTCTTTTCATAGTCTGCGTGTTGTCAACCTCTAAACTCCCATAAAGTCGCTTATGAAAAGAAGGCTTCACTAACTTCAACAAACTCTCAAAAAATGGCACACGCACCAGATATACCTTTTTATCCAAAGCATCTGCTATAAGCTCGACAAGTCTCGTTGTCGAAAGTGCTTCCATATCAGCCGCTAAAAACACTCCTCGCTTTTGCTGTTGTATGACGGCATCGACTATGTAACAAAGATTACCGACATAGACCATACTTCGCTTGTTATTAATCTTGCCAAATGGTAACACAGGTACTTTTTCGACTAAAGAAATAAGATTTTTGATGTTTGCCTTTACACCATAACCATAGACGATGGGAGTCCGAACAATAGAAACAATAAAATTCTCGTCTTCTAACTTCTGCAACTCTTTTTCAGCTTTTAGCTTACTCTTCCCATAGGCATCTTCCGGTTTACATGTAGTCATCTCAGTGTATGGCACATCATTCTCTTCTCCATACACCTTCACCGTACTCATAAATACAAACTGCCTCACGCCATTTCTCTTTGCTTTTTTAGCCAGCTCTACAGTCTGCGTGACATTGACTCGTTCATACTCTTCCTCATCTGCTCCACCCATTTGATGCACCAAAGCAGAGAGGTGAAAAACAACATCAACACCCTTTACATGTAAAGCTTCAAGGTTATCATGCAAAAAAGAAAAAGTTCTTATGTTATAATCCCCTGCATACTTTTCGCGAAAATAACTCCCCACAAATCCACTTGCACCTGTTAGTAAAATAGTTTTCATCACTAAAGACTCTCTTCATCTTGAAGGTTATAGGTTTTTTGTAGTCTATGCTACCCATTTTAGCTCATTTACTAAAACTTCTTTTCCTAAGAAATAAACCTCTGCTATATTTTTTCTCTTAAATGCATGCTCTTTATTAAATGATGGAACTTGATAATCTCTAATCAGTTGCTCCAAATCTGAGCGCTTAAATAGTTTCAAATCATTAATCATCTTTGTACTGTTTAA
>JALSKH010000116.1 GCA_026988975.1 Campylobacteraceae bacterium | reverse complement strand
GCAAGATTGCACACTATTGTTCAAAATGATTTTGATCTATATAGAACATATGTTTGCGAGATAGATTTTGATAAACTTCCTTTTGAAAAAATGCAGGTTAAGCCATACTCCAATTTTCAAGCAATCTCAAGAGATTTGAGTCTTTTGATCCCATCAAGTATGCAGTACTCTAAGATTAAAGAGTGCATAGAGGGACTCAAGGTTAAACATTTGATTAGTTTTAGTGCCGTTGATCTTTACGAGAGTGAAGATTTAGGAGAAAATAAGAGCCTTACAGTTAAGTTTACTTTTCAAGCAAACTCGCAAACTCTAAAAGATGAAGATATAAACAGAGCTATCGAATCTCTACTTGATGGCTTAAAAAATGAGCTCGGTATTGAGATTAGATGAGTGAACTTTTAGTCTCACCTGATGGAGAGTTTGATTTAGAGATTGACAATATAGCCAGCGATAAATCCATCTCGCACAGGTGCGCCATTTTCTCTCTTTTGAGTGACAAAACTTCTGTCGTTAGGAATTTTTTAAGAGCTGAAGATACTCTATGCACTCTAAATATAGTTTCTAGTTTGGGTGCAAAGATAGAAGATGATGGAACTGTTATAAAAATCACTCCTCCAAAAAAGATAACAGAACCAAGCGATGTTTTAGATTGTGGCAACTCAGGAACAGCGATGAGACTTCTTATGGGATTTTTATCCACTACAAAGGGTTTTTTTGTTTTGAGCGGAGATAAATATCTAAATGCAAGACCTATGAGAAGAGTAGCAGATCCATTGCGAGAGATAGGAGCATGCATAGATGGAAGAAAAAGTGGTGAGTATGCACCGCTATCTATAAGAGGAAATGACTCTTTAGACTCTTTTAACTATAGTAGCCATATAGCCTCAGCGCAAGTAAAAACAGCTATGATACTAGCGGCTCTTAAGGCAAAAAATATCTCCAGTTATAAAGAACCTGTACTTAGCCGTGACCACAGTGAAAAGATGCTAAAGGAGATGGGAGCAGAGATAAAAGTTCAAGATGCAACTATTGAGATAAAGCCTATAAAAAAAGCACTTAAACCTTTAGAGATAGAAGTTCCAAATGATCCCTCAAGCGGATTCTTTTTTGCAGTAGCTGCTGCAATTACAAAAAATTCTCAAATCATTTTAAAAAATATGCTTTTAAATAAAACAAGAGTTGAAGCATATAAAATTTTGGCAAAAATGGGCGTACATGTAGAGTTTATAAAAAGAGATTCAAAATATGAAGATAGAGGCGATATACTCATAAGGCAAACATCTCTTAAGGGAGTTGAAGTTAGTGAAAATATAGCTTGGCTTATCGATGAACTTCCAGCCTTGTCTATAGCATTTGCTTTGGCTGATGGGAAAAGTAGAGTAGTAAATGCAAAAGAACTCAGAGTCAAAGAGAGTGATAGAATCACTACAGTAGTTGAAAATCTTAAAAAGTGTGGAGTTAAAACAGAAGAGTTTGATGATGGATATGAGATAAGTGGGGGTGCATTGTGCAGCGCCACAATAGATAGTTGTGGAGACCATAGAATAGCCATGAGTTTTGCGATTGCAGGAACGCAAACGCCTATGAAAATAGTAGATACAGATTGTATAAAAACATCATTCCCAAATTTTATAGAGATTTTATCAAAAATAACAAAGGTAGAAAAATAGTAATGAAAATAGAATTAGCTAGGCATTATGGATTTTGTTTTGGTGTTAAAAGAGCGATAAATATAGCTCAAAACTCTAAAAATGCTTCAACCATAGGACCTCTCATCCACAATAATGAAGAGATTTCAAGGCTAAAGCGTGATTTTAATGTTGAAACGCTAGAAGATATATCGCAAGCAAAAAATTTAAAAAAAGCTATAATCAGAACACATGGAATAACAAAAGAGAATTTAAAGTTTTTAAAAGAAAAAGAGGTAGATATCATTGATGCTACTTGTCCTTTTGTTACGAAGCCACAGCAAATTTGTGAAACAATGAGTGCAAAAGGCTATGATATAGTTATATTTGGAGATAAAAATCATCCAGAGGTAAAGGGCGTTAAAAGTTATGCTAGCACAAAAGTATATGTAGTTTTGAGTGTAGATGAGCTGAAAGATAAATTTTTATCAAACAAAATTGCAGTGGTGGCACAAACAACAAGAAAGATTGATGAATTTGCAGAGATTACAAATTATTTGATTAAAAACTACAAAGAGGTAAGGGTTTTTAATACAATTTG
>JALSKH010000115.1 GCA_026988975.1 Campylobacteraceae bacterium | reverse complement strand
TTATGGAACTAAGTGCCATATTTAGACTTCTTGGAATCGGAGTAGCACTCATGGAGAGTATATGTATATTTTCTCTCATGCTTTTTAGTTTCTCTTTTTGCTTAACGCCAAACTTATGCTCTTCATCAATGACAATCAACGCAGGATTTTTAAGCTCTTTACTCAAAAGCGCATGAGTTCCGACACAAACTTTCAAACTACCCTCTTTTAAATCCCTAAGAATTATACTTTTTTGACGAGCAGTCGTAAATCTATCTAACTTTTCGACTCTTATGCCGTAAGGCTTAAACCTCTCATTCAAACTTACAAAGTGTTGTGAACTAAGAAGTGTAGTTGGAGCTATCAGTAGAGTCTGAAATCCACTCATGGCAGTTGCAAACATAGCATTCATGGCAACTTCTGTCTTTCCAAAGCCTACATCTCCGCTCAAGAGTCTATCCATTATTTTGCCACTGCTTAAATCATCAAATATCTCTTGGATGCTCGTTTTTTGGTCATCTGTATAGACGAATCCGCTATCTTGTTGGAATTTTTTTATCTCCTCTTTGCTTGTGTTAATCCTCAAAGCCTCCACCATCTCTCTTTTTGCGGCTACCTCTATAATCTCCCTAGCTATCGCAAAAAGTTTCTCTCTGGTTTTAGCTTTTAACTTAGCAAAACTACCGCGCCCAAGTTTATCTACAACTGCAAGTGAACCGCTACTTGCGATATATCTGTCTATCGTATTTAAGTTTTCGACCGGTAGCAAAAGTTTGTCTTCACCTTGATACTCTATCTGCACAAAATCCCTAGTAGAGCCTAAAACTTTACTGTTTACCAATCCTTTAAAGATACCTATGCCATAATTTTCATGCACCACATAGTCGCCACTCTTCAACTCATCGAGCAAGATTGTTGGCTTTTTTCGTCTTTTGGCTTTAGAGATGCGATTTAGTGAAATAATCACCTCTTCATCACTCATCAAATTGACAATTAAGTCACTCTGGATAAATTTGACATCTTTTGGATCCAATCCAACCTGCTTTAGTAAAACCTCATTTTTTGCTAAGATTTTTATCTTTTTATCTTTATGAAACTCTAAAAAATCTAAAATCGAAACTATCTCCAAAGGCTTGTAATTAGAAATTTTCGGCAAAGTTGGCAAATCTGAAAATAACTCTTTTGCATCTTTATCAAATAGAGCTATCTCCTCTATCTCGTCTCTCAAATCACGCACAAAAGATGTTTTTAAACTCTTGATATACTCCTGCGAAAATCCATCTATCGCCCAAAGTCCCAAAGAGTGTATATCTTTTTCAAAACTATCACTTTGCAGATTTTGTATCTGAGCATTTATCTTTTCATAGCTGTTGGCATCAAGAGAGAAAACAGCAGGAAAAATCTCTACACTCTCCAACTCCTCCTTATAACTCTTCTGAGATTCACACTCAAACTCTCTTATGCTCTCAACCTCATCATCAAAAAGTGAAATCCTGATAGGTTTGGAAAGCTGCGGTGAAAACAGATCTATAATGTCCCCTCGAAAAGAGATCTCCGAAACCGCTTCTACGACATCTACGACTCTATAACCCCAATAATAGAGCTCATCTTTTAGTGAATTTATATCGACTCTTGAGGCAAACTCTATAGTTTTAGTTGAAAACAACTCTTTTTTAGGCATAGGAGTTAGAAGTGTGCGAATCGGTGATATAAGAATCTTTTTAGTTGAATTGTCTCTATAATACCTACCAAGAGTTAAGAACAGAGAGTTTAATTCTGCAGAATAAGGCAAAAGATCTTCATTCTTTGAAACTCTCAAATCAGGCAAGATATATGTCTTTTTGCCTGTTAACTTAAGAGCTTCACCAACTAAAAAAGCCTCTTTATCATCTTTGACGCAAAGAAGCTCGATATCTCTTTTTTGATCCTTAAAGTACTCGTAACTCGTAGCTTGTATCAGTTTATCTTTCCTTATAGACTTTTAAAAAATTTTCAACAACAACAAATGAACCAAAAACGAGATACTCTTCACGCATATCTAACTTTTGAAATTTACTGCAAGAAATATTTTCTTTTTTGCAAGTTTCAACTATTTCACTTGTTGCCATTTCTCTCTCATTTTCTATATCTATGATTTCCACTTTTTTTATAATTGGCTTGAGAATTTTAACTATCTTGCTATACTTCTTATCTTTGAAACTATTGTATAACAATATCACTTTTCTATTCTTAAAATGTTCCACTAAAACTTTTGCTGCCATCTCATTGTGTCCAACATCTACAGTTATATTTTTAGATATTTTTTGGCATCTTCCTGGCATTGCAGTTACATCTATGGTCGATAAGTCCATATCAAACCCTAATGTTTTTACTGCACTTAAAGCACTTTGTAGGTTTATGTTTTGAAAATCTGGAAGATGATTTTTTTTAACTATCTTTTTTATCCTGTCTATTTCATCATCGTCTAAAACTTCTTCGGCAAATAACAGTTTGATCTTTTTTTCATTAGATATCTTTTCTGCTATATTATAGACACAACTATGATATTGTTTCGATAAAATAGTAGTTGTATTTATGCTGTTTATCTTGGTAGTTGCGATATCGTCTATACTCCCACCTAAAAAACTACTATGGTCATATCCTATGGGCGTAATAATACTTAAGTTTTTTGGGAAAACAGTCGTAGCATCGTATTCGCCTCCGAGTCCAGCCTCTAACACAATATAATCACATCTTGTTGAAAAAAACATGATTGCTAAAAATGAAGTATATTCAAAATAGGAGAGAGTTTTGAGAAACTCATCATCTAAAATTTCTTGTAGTTCCTGATGTGTCTGTTCTAACTCTTCGTCATTTATATCTCTGCCATTTATCCAAATTCTTTCATTAAACTTAAAAATGTGAGGTGATGTATAGTGACCAACTGATAGATTTTGTTGCATCAGCATTTGAGCTAAAAATCTACCTGTACTTCCTTTGCCATTTGTCCCTACTATTTGAACTATTTTAGGAAGTTTCAAACACTTTTTTATACTCTCATATGCCCTTGGCATTCTCGAATAATCTATCTCTTTATAAAAAAGTGGTTTTTCTTCTAAGTACTCTTTCAGTCTCATGAGAATGTTGGCAATACCTTGTTTCGTCCAGATTCTTTTGCTTTATATAACATTTTATCAGCAGCTTCGACTGTATCTTTGGAAGATTTTTGTCTGCTCCTTTGGGAAAGACCGCAGCTAACTGTTATCTTGATTCTCTCGTTTTTATATAAAAATTTATATGATTCGATAATCTCTCTTATTTTATTTGAAAAATAAAAAGCCTGTTTTATATCGATACTAGGCAAAATTACTAAGAACTCTTCACCTCCATACCTACCTACAAAATCGCTTTCTCTAATATATTTATTCAAAATTTTTCCAATACTAGCCAATATAACATCACCGGCCTCATGTCCATAAGTGTCATTTACCATCTTGAAATGGTCTATATCTAAAAAACAGAGAGAATAATCAGTCTTATATCTTTTATAGGCCTCCTCAACTCGTTTAAGTTCTTGCTCTAACGCTCTTTTTGTAGCAGCATGCGTTAAAAAATCCTCTTTTACCTCTTTTTTTGCTATAGTTAAAGCTCTCTCTAGTCGTTTAACTCTCGTATGGAGTGTTTTAATCGTATCCTGATTTTTTTTCATTTTTGAGCTAAGACTTTTAGTTTCATCCTCTAAAGATGTCGCTATATTTACCAATTTTGTGTGAATCAACTCAAAACTATCTTTTGAAAAGTTTATCTCCTGAAGATCTTTTTTTATAACACCAACTTGTTTACTACTAATATCACTACTGTCGATAAGAGCAAAAATCCTCTTATTTATCTCATCTAGTAGTTTATCTAAACTAGAAATCTTACTCTTAACCTCTTCATTATCTAAGTCCATTCTCTTTTTTATGAAATGCTTAATCTCATTTTGCACGCCAACAGAGCTTAATAAAGCTGGATCTTTTCTTAGTTTATCAGAGATAGATGCTAGATCATCATTCATACTCGAAGCGATAGACGGAGCGAGTGAAGCTATAACTAAAGGAGCAAGTGCCTTATAGGCACTGCTTTCATCCTCTTTTTTTATAATCTTAATTATATCTTTCACCATTTTCTTCAAGTCATCTTTATTTATATGCCCATACAAGTCTAACTGTTTCAAAAAATCATCGTCATAGCTAGTTACAAAATTAAACCATTTATCTTTTATCGTATCTATAGATTTTAAATTTTGGCTAAAGTCCAATCTTGCTAGAGAATCATTTGCTAACTCTCTTGCCTCTTTATCGTGTAGAAGTGTTGTTGCTTGTAAAACTCTTTTTGTAAGGATTATAAGAGAATTTATGATTTTTGAACTGTCACTCTCGTTTAGTCTATTTACTTTTGCTATCAAAAAAGAGAGAAGTTCATCTATCGTATTAACACTAAATTTTCCCAAATCTTGCTGTATTTTTTCATCCAATTTTTTTGTAAATTTCTCAATCTTTTGACAATCCTCAACTATCACACCCTTTTTTTTAGCTATTTCACAAAAATGGGATCTATAATTATCTGGGGTTAAATTTAAGTTATCTCTTCTTAGTGCCTCTATACTCTCTTTTATGATTTCATTAATCGTTGTTGCCATATCTGCTCCTTATTCGAGATATATTTTAATTTTATTTCTGGTCTTACCTTTTTTATCACGACTCATTATACCCATTATAGAAATTTTAGAGATTAGTTCATTTACAGCATCTTTAGAAGCACTCTTTATAGCTTCAAACCTTTTTGTATCAGAGATTACACTATTTGCCTCAATCGGAAAGTCAAACTCTCCTGTAGTTGAAAATCTTTCTATACTATTTTTAGTTGTTTTATAACTGGTATTAAGGGTAACTCTTGTTTTATATGCAATAACATAACCATCTTGATCATAAACTGTCGGAGTAAAGCTAACTGAGCCAATACTCACAACAAGGTTTGTATCTGCTTCTTTTTTATCGCTAAGTTTTGCACCAAATCTACCCACTATAGCTTCACTTATCGCATCTTTTATCAAGACACTATTTTTTGGGTCTTTTCTGCTAATCAGTGCATCTACATGTATATTTTCTCCTAAAACTCTTTTGGTATATAGCGAACTTGGCTTATAACCGCACCCTATAAACAAGAAAGCTAGAAAAATATATACAAATTTCATCTATTTTACCACCAAATTTATCAATTTATTTGGCACATATATCTCTTTGATTATATTTTTATCCTCAAGCCATTTTGAAACACTATCTTTAGCTTTTAAAAGTATCTCATCTTTTTGCAATCCGACTTCAACTTCAACTTCGCCTCTTTTTTTACCATTTACCGTGATGGCTAAAGTTACACTATCCTCTTTAAAAACTTCCCCTTTTATCTCTATTTTACCAAAATTTTTTAAATCAAAAAGTTTTTCACTTATCTCCCAACAGATATGAGGAATGATGGGTTCAAGTATATTGGTAAGCACAAAGTAACCCTCGCTCCAAACTGCAGAATCATTTTGCTGATTTAAGGCATTTAAGGCTTCCATAGAGGCGGCTATAAGAGTATTGAAAGTATATGCACCTTCATAAATCTCATTTGATTTTTTTAGTGCTTCATAAACTTTTTTTCGTGCATATTTTGAGAGTTTTGAGAGTTTTGTGTGATCTATTTTTGGTATCTCTTTGCACTCTTTTGCCATCTCTTCTCTTGTAGCAAATCTTTTTATAAATTTAAAAGCACCCTCAACTGCACTATCATTCCACTCTAGCTCTTTTGTCGGAGGTGCGGCAAATAGTATAAATAGCCTAGCCGTATCTGCTCCATATCTGCTTATAATCTCATCTGGATCAACTGTATTACCTTTTGATTTGCTCATCTTTGAACCATCTTTTAGAACCATACCTTGAGTCAAGAGATTTTTAAAAGGTTCACTACTTTTTTGAAGACCCATATCTCTTAAAACTTTTGTAAAAAACCTGGAGTATAAAAGATGTAAAATTGCATGCTCGATACCACCAACATACTGATCAACGCTCATCCAATAATCGCTACTTTTTTTATCAAATGCCTTCTCTTCCCACATACTTGGATCCGTAGTATATCTCAAAAAGTACCAACTTGATTGGAAAAAAGTATCCATGGTATCAGTCTCTCTTTGAGCATCGCCTCCACATTTTGGGCATTTTGTATATTTCCAAGTTGGATGAGTTTGAAGCGGATTTCCCTCGCCTGTCAACTCTATATCATCTGGAAGCGTGACGGGTAAATTTTGTGTATCTTCGGGAATCAATCCGCACTTGTCACAGTGTACCATCGGAATCGGAGCACCCCAATACCTTTGTCTGCTTATTCCCCAGTCTCTTAATTTAAAATTTACTACTTTTTTTCCAAGAGATTTTTGTTCAAAATATTTTATTATCTCTTTTTTGCCTTCCTCGCTGCTAAGCCCACTAAACTCACCAGAATCAACCATAAAACCTGGCTCCGTAAGCGCACAACTGCCGTCAAATTTTATCTTTTTGTTTTCTATGCTTTGAATGATAGGCAAATCATACTTTTTAGCAAATTCAAAATCTCTCTCATCATGAGCCGGAACCGCCATAACAGCGCCTCCACCATACTCAATCAAAACAAAATTTGCTACCCAAAGTGGAACTTTTTTCTTGGTAAGTGGATGAACTACATCTAACTCTAAGTATAGCCCCTCTTTTTCGATCATAGATCTATCTCTGGCACTCAGGGACTGCATCTGTTTTATCTTTTTTATTTTTTCATCACTCAATAGCCTATTTTCAACTAGGTACTTTACTATCTCATGTTCTGGTGCAAGTGCAGAGTAGCTAACGCCATATATCGTATCTGGTCTTGTTGTAAAGACTTTAAATTTTTCAAAATTTGAACCAAGTTTCTCTTTTGATTCATCGCTTAATGAAAATTCAAATTCAAGCCCTTCGCTTCTTCCTATCCAATTCTCTTGCATTCTTAGAACTTGAGATGGCCAACCAACTTTTAGAGTTCTCAAATCATCAAGCAACTCTTGAGCGTACTGTGTAATCTTCAGGTAATACCCCGCCATATCTTTTTGTATAACTTCACTATCACATCTCCAACATTTGCCATCTTCAACTTGCTCATTTGCTAAAACTGTTTGACAAGTTTCACACCAATTCAGTGATGCACTCTTTTGGTA
Source organism: Campylobacteraceae bacterium (assembly GCA_026988975.1). GTDB lineage: Bacteria > Campylobacterota > Campylobacteria > Campylobacterales > Sulfurospirillaceae > JAADIZ01. The sequence continues at coordinate 8,181 of JALSKH010000115.1, read as the reverse complement.
AACTAAGCCCTTTTTAAACATATCTATGAAGATTTTTTGTTCATGTTTTGTGTAGAGTGGATCACTTGTCGCAAACTCTCTTTTTTGAGAAAAAGAGAGTCCTAGAGAGTTTAACTCTTTTTTCATATAGTCTATATTTTCGTATGTCCATTTTTTGGGGTGTGTTCTATTTTTAATAGCTGCATTTTCTGCTGGCATTCCAAATGAATCCCAACCTATTGGATGAAGTACATTGTAGCCCTCTTTTCTATTAAATCTTGCTATCGCATCACCGATACTATAGTTTCTTACATGCCCCATATGTATCTTTCCGCTAGGATAAGGGAACATACTTAGGATATACTTTTTCTCTTTGCTAAAATCATCACTTGGCTCAAACGAGTTATGCTCCAACCAGTACTTTTGCCATTTTTTCTCTATTTGTGAAACATTATATTGCATCTACTGCTCTCCGATTAAAATTCTTCTCTTGTTTTTGCTGATTCTATTAGAACCAATGAAATTGAAAATATATTTGCTATTATTGCGCCTATTGCAAACGCTATCGCCATTCTGACATTGCTGTTTATTTCAAACATTATATAAGCTGGAATGAGGTGTAAATCTGCCACAAGGGAGCTTGCAAAAAGCTCTGCGGAGAGGATATTTTTAACTCCGATTTTTAAAAGAGTTGAAACAATGTTGATGCTAGCCGCGATAAATAGAGCTGTGCCATTATCTTCATATAAAAAACCAGCTGTTGTTGTTAAGCTCATCAGAGCAAAAAACACATATATAACTTTTCCCCAATCCATTACCACACCTCCTGAAGTCAATCAGCCCTTTTTAAAAGGACTGATTATTTTTACATCATGCCTTTTTCATACTGGGCTCTTAACTTTTCTCTCTCTATCCTTCTTTTCTCTTTTGCCACTTGCTTCTCTTTATAATCTTTCAAATCAAATCCTAACCATTTAAGCATAGGAGATGCAACAAAAACCGAACTGTAAGTCCCAACTATGATACCAACCAACATAGTAAAACTGAAACTATATATGATCTGACCACCAAGCAAAAAGAGTGTCAAGACCACAAAAAATGTTGTCAAAGATGTAAGAACAGTTCTTGAAAGTGTTTTAGAGACAGAATCATTTATGACATTAAAAAGATTCATATCTTTTGTATCCCCGATCCCCTCTCTAATCCTATCAAAAACTATAATCGTATCGTTTAGTGAATATCCAAGCAGTGTTAGTAGTGCTGCTAAAACATCCAGATTAAAATCAACTTGAAAAAGAGCAATTGCTCCCATAGCAATGGATATATCATGAACCAAAGCCATAACTGAAGCCAATGCAAATCTCCACTCAAATCTAAAACCGACATATATCAAGATGGCAAGAATCGACATAACCATAGCCATTATACCCTTTTCTCTCAACTCTCCACCGACTTTTGGTCCGACTATATCAACTCTTCTTATCTCAAAGTTGCCCGTGCCTTTTAAAAGATTTTTTATCTTATCTCCTGCATCTGTACTGACATCTCCGCTAGTTCTTGGAAAACGGATAACTATCTCTTTTGGAGAGCCAAACTCAGTGATAGTCGCATTTGCAAATGCTCTGTCTTTGGCTATACTTTCTCTTATCTTTTTAATCGGTGCTGTTTTATCATACCTAACTTGAACAACAGTACCGCCTGAAAAATCGATGCCATAATTCAATCCTTTGGTATAAAGAAAGAAGTATGAGGCGAGCATTAAAACTAGAGAAAGCGATATAAAAATATTGCTTTTCCCCATAAAATCATAAATTTTATCTTTTGAAAATATCTGCATCACTTACCTCTCTTTACGCCAAACCAAAATGGCAATTTCTTGGTATTTTCGATATATGGCATTATATACTGATATACTCCGTGTGTTCCTAAGATAGCAGTAAGCATTGAAGCTAAGATACCTATACTCATAGTAACTGCAAATCCCTTGATAGGACCTGTTCCATAAGCATAAAGAACAACTGCTGCTATAAGAGTTGTGATATTTGCATCCAATATAGCACTCATAGCATTGGCATAACCTTTCTCAACAGCTTGGGCTACACCTTTGCCCTCTCGAAATAGCTCTCTAATCCGCTCATTAATGATAACATTGGCATCAACTGCCATACCGACCGTCAGGACGATACCTGCCATACCAGGAAGTGTCAAAGTTGCACCAAAGAGCGCCATGATGGCTATCACCAAAAAGAGATTGACCAAAAGCGCCACATCCGCGATGAGTCCTGCCATGCCATAGTAAACAATCATAAATAAAAATACAAGCACAAAACCAGTGATCAGTGCCAACATACTAGCTTTGATGCTATCTGCTCCAAGGCTAGGTCCGACACTTCTTTTTTCAAGTAGTTTTACAGGTGCCAAAAGTGCGCCACTTCTGAGTGCAATCGCCACATCATGAGCCTCTTTTACACTAAATCCGCCACTTATCTGTCCACTTCCACCACCTATCCTCTCTCTGATAACAGGAGCAGAATAGACGATATTGTCCAAAACAATAGCTAAATGATTTCCAACATTTTTAGCAGTATAATCTCCAAATATTTTAGCACCTTCACTGTTAAGCGTGAAGTTTATAACAGGCTGATTCATATTGCTAAATCCAACTTTTGCATCAGTTAACATACTACCGTCTAGGATAGGTACACTTTTTACTATGTGCTTTTGCTGAGGATTTCTAGAGTCAGGCAAAATCACATCCCCATAACTTGCTGCTTCATCTTCACTCATGCTGTTGGCTTGATCGGCTCTTTTTTCATCTATCGCCATGAGTTGAAGGTGTGCTGCTTTTGCTATCAGTTCTCTTGCTCTTTTCTCTTGCTCTATTGTTTTTATGCCTGGGAGTTCCACGAGTATCTTATCGACTCCTTGCTTGGCGACATTTGGTTCACTCAGACCAAACTGGTCAAGTCTGTTTCTTATTGTCTCAACTGCTTGAGATATAGCAAACTTTTTAGTAGCAACTTTCTCTTTGCTGCTAAGAGTCAAAATATAAGAGAGTTTATCTTTTTTGATTTGGACTCCAGGGATTTTTTTGATCATAGCATCCAAATTTTTCTCTTCATCACCATCAAGAAGAGTAAATGAGACTATCTCTCCCTTAACTCTTAGATCATCGATAACTATGTCATTGTTATCTGTAAAAAATTTAATGCTTGAAGCGATTGATTTCATCTTTGATTTTATGGCTTCATCAGTTTTTACACCAAGAAGCATATGCAAACCGCCTTGTAAGTCAAGTCCTAAGGCTATCTTAGCACCCTTTTGGGTTTGCAAAAAAGTAGGAAGGGAAAATCCTACTCCAAATACAATAGCGATGAAAAAAATCACCAAGCGGTAATTTAATCCACCTTTGCTCATTTACTTACTTCTGTTTCAATTTTTTTAGCTATATACTCTTTAGAGATTTTTACCGTTACATCATTATTAAGTGAAACTTTGATAAAATTCTCTTCAGGTTTAACAACCTCACATATAAGTCCGCCATTTGTGATAACCTTGTCTCCTTTTTTGAGACCTGCAATCATATCCTTATGTTGCTTTGCTTGTTTTTGTTGAGGTCTTATAACCAAAAAATAAAAAATCGCGAAAAGTACGATCAATGGTAATAAAGAAGTCAGCATATTTGAACCGCCTTGCATGTAAATCCTTTTGTGTAAAAATTTTAAGAGATTATTTTACCATTTCTTACATAATAAAAGGCTTTGTTATTGCTTTTTGTTTGTCTATTTTCATATATCTTCAATATTTTCAAATTTCTCTCAAAATTTTAGACTCATTATTTGCTATTTTAGGATTTTACATGCTATTAAAAGCAGATGGAAAAGAGTGGTTTTGGAGTGGTTTTTTTATAGGAATTTTTTGGTTTTACTGGATAAGTTTGAGTTTTAGATATTATGATTTAGCTTTTATGATTCCTATCGTTATCCTTAGCATTGCTCTAGTTTATGCTCTGATTTTTAGAGCTATAGCTATCTTTAAAAGCATCTATATAAAAGCTATTTTACTCTTTTTTCTAAGCTATATTGCACCTTTTGGATTTAATTGGTTGAAACTTGAACTTACTCTCATAAACAGCTATTTTCAAGCATATACACTCTACTATGCTCTGTTTTTATTTGGTATAGTTTTGTTGATAAAATTACCAAAATGGTTCAAATTAGTCTCTATCTTACTCTTTATCTTATGCACATATCCGACAGATAAAAAACACGAGAAGATACCTCTACGAATATCCATATCAAAAACAGATATCAACCAAGTAAATAAATGGGATAAAAAGCATGAAAACTCTTTAGTTATGCAAAATTTCTCTCTTATCTCTAAAGCTATCAAGCAGAGGTATGATTTGATAATATTGCCAGAGAGTGCATTTCCACAATATCTTAATCTTCATAGCAACGAGATGAGGCTATTAAAAGAGTTATCACAAAACATAGATATAGTGACAGGAGGATTGACATACCAAAACCATAAAATCTACAACTCATCATACTTTTTTGAAAAAGGGAGAGTCCAAATAGCTCATAAAGTTACTCTAGTTCCATTTGGAGAAGAGATTCCTCTACCCTCTTTTTTAAATAAATTTATAAACAGAGTATTTTTTAACTCGGCAAGTGATTATGCCAGAGCAAAAGAGCCGTCTGATTTTGATATAAAAGGGGTTAAATTCAGAAGTGCCATCTGTTTTGAAGCCACAACAGACAAACTTTATGAAAACTATCCGAAACAGATGGTAGCCATAAGCAACAACGCATGGTTTAAGCCATCAATTGAGCCATCGCTACAGCACCTACTTTTGAAACTATACGCTAAAAAATACAATACCACCATCTACCATAGTGCAAATGGTGGGATAAGTGGGATAATCACCCCTTAATCTTTCCAAAAAGTTTTTTTAAACACTCTTTTTTAAAGCTTACCATTGGGGTTTTGCTAGCGTACTCTTTGTACTCTTGTCCAAATTTTTTTCTTACTTCCCACTCTTCAAAAACCATGACCATAAAGATGATAAATAGCATCTCAAAAGGAGCTATTATAGTGATAAAAGTGGGGGAGCCTACGATAAGTGCGACTCCAAGAGGCAAAAGAGTCAATCCAAAAAGCATTGGGTGTCTCATGCAACCATATATACCAGTTGTTACTAAGTGATTTGTCTCTAGCCTTGGAATATCTCCAACTCTCCCTTTTTTTAACTCTTTTCCGCCATTGGCAGCAGATCTAAAAGCGTAAATAAGCAAGACATATCCCACTATAAAACTTATGATATGAAAAAGATAACTCTCAAACAGTGGGTCGTTTTTATCATTTAAAGTTCCAAATATTGCACCACCGAGCAACAAAAAGAGCCAAAGCAAAATCCGAACTACAACTGAAACAGAAGTTTTTATTTTCATATCATATCTCTACATGTAGGACTATTTTAAAGTCTCGAAAAGCTCTATAGCATCAAGCTTTTCCCACGGATAATCACTCTGACCTACCTGTCCGCGAGCAGCAACATCAGCATACAAAAATGTTTCTCTACTTGGCTTGTCCAATCCAAATTTTTCTGTTATCCAGCGGGGCGTCAAACTAAAGTTTTTCATCACAAAACTTGACAAGATATCATCACTCACACTACTATATGTACCAAATGTATCTACACTAACTGAAACTGGTTTTGCCACACCTATAGCATAAGATAGTTGGACTGAGCATTTTTTAGCTAAGCCTGAAGCCACTATATTTTTTGCTATCCATCTAGCAGCATAGAGTCCACTCCTATCTACTTTTGTATAATCCTTACTACTTTGCGCTCCCCCACCTATAGGGGAGTAGCCACCAAAACTATCTACTATCAGTTTTCTTCCTGTCAAACCAGAATCGTGTAGAGGACTATGGTTTACATACCTGCCTGTTGGATTTAAGTGTATGATTGTATCTTCAGGATCATAAAGTCTTGGAGGAAGCCCTGTATCGTCTATCAATCCTTTCAAAAGCTCTCTCACCTCTTCTATAGGCATATCTTCGACTGATGGTGCAGAGACTACTATGGTGTGAATTTTTTGAGGGAGACAATTTTCAAAATTCTCTTTTGTGCCATAATCCATCGTAACTTGAGTCTTTATATCAACTCCTAGCTTTTGGTTATGATTTAGTGCATAATTATATACTTTATCGCAAATCATCCTAGCATAAGTGATAGCCGAGGGCATAAAATCTGCTGTTTCATTAGTAGCAAATCCGAACATTATACCTTGGTCACCTGCACCAATCTCACCTGTTTTTTGGTCAACTCCTTGAGAAATATCACTTGATTGTCTATTTAAAAGCACTTGAATTTTAACATCATCTGGATGAAGGCATTGCTCTTTTGTAAAGGCAGATTTTCCATCATATCCTATCTTTATAAGGGCGCTTTTGACTATATCTTCATAATCCTTAGTCTGTACTTTTGCTGAAGTCTTCACTTCACCACCTATGATGACATTTTTGCCTGCTACAAATACTTCACTAGCAACTCTTGAGTTTGAGTCAGCTATAACTAAAGCATCAACTATGCTATCTGCTATGATGTCAGCACACTTATCTGGATGTCCGGGACTTACGACTTCACTTGTAAAAAGGTATTGGGATTGATTGTTTTCCATTTTTGTTTTCCATTTCTTTGTTTTCCAGCAAAAAGTCTCTTTTTGCATTGTTTTCCATCCTTTTGTTTTCCATTTTTGTTTTCCATTTGTAAGGTGAAAATTAAAAATAAAATAAAAAGTTTGAATTGAGGTATAGATACTTAAGTATAAGTAAAAATACCCACCGCTTAAATCTAAAGTAAAATTATACTGTTTTTAGATAAATAGATAATAAATTTAAACTATTTTGTTAAAATGACCATATGAAACAAAAAATTTACTCTTATATCTTAGTAGCTTCACAATATACAGCTATGATTATTCTTATCATCATAAACAAATCTGCTTTTTTACAAGTAGTTCCTTTGGCTCTCTTTTGTATTGGTTTCTTTATCGGGATTTATGCAATTTACTGCAATAAACCGGATAATTTCAATATAACTCCTGATATAAAAAAGGATTCTTGCCTCATCAATCATGGCATATATAGGCACATAAGACATCCTATGTATTTTTCTGTGGCTCTTATGATGCTCGGGATGATTATCTACAATCTTAATTTGCTCAATATGAGTTTATATACCCTATTAATCTTATCAATTTTTCTAAAAGCAAGAAAGGAAGAGATTTTATGGTGTCAAAAAAGCGATGAATATGAGAAATATAGAGAGAAAACTAAGGCTTTTATACCTTTTATTTTATAGCTTTTGCCAAAAAAGCATTTAGCTGATTTGCGAAGTTATATGCATCTTTTTTGTTAAATGCACTTGGACCTTTTGTCATCTCTCCGCTATCTCTTATCTCCTGCATTAAATTTCTCATAGCTAGATATTGCTTGATATTCTCTTCGCTATATAATTCACCTCTATGGTCAATCGCGTGTGCCTTTTTATCGATAACTCGGTCAGCCAAAGGGATGTCAGCCGTGATCACCAAATCACCCTCTTGCAATCTCAAGACTATTTGATTGTCTGCCTCATCTGCACCTTGATCAACGATTATATAGGTTATATTTTTTGATTTTCCTATGTTTATCTTCTTGTTTGAGAGAACAAATGTCTCTAAATCCAGTCTATTGATAGCTTTAAGAATTATAGGCTTTAAGAGATTTGGAAAAGCATCACCATCTATAAACAGTCTCATTTTTCTATGACTATTTTCCAACCACCACTCTCCTCTTCACTTTCTGAAAGGACTCTGTGTCCCTCATTCTCTACAGATCTTGGAAGATTTTGTATAGCTGAGCCATCATCTATCAATAACTCTAAAATCTCACCTTTTTTCATACCTGCCAAAACCAATTTTGTTTTAGCAAAATTCACTGGACACTTTATGCCTCTAAAATCTTTTAACATTTAACTGACCTTACGCACTATAAACACTCCTAGGTGATAAAAGTTGCACTCTAATGCAAGGAAGTATAGCAAAATTGTAGTTAAACTACCATGAAGCTATGCTGACGCAGCAGTAGGGTGCAAATTTTATCATCCGTAGGACAGAATGATAAAGCACCATCTGCTTCGTTAGTTCACTT
>JALSKH010000114.1 GCA_026988975.1 Campylobacteraceae bacterium | reverse complement strand
AATATCAATTCTAAGAGAGGCAATTTCGTCTCCATCATGTCGGGGGATACTATCCTTTATCATTAGGAGCATACTTCCCTCTTCTATATTGTCATACTCTTTCTCTATCAGCGAGAAGACTTCTTCTATAGGTTCCCAATCTTTCAGTGCTAAAACACTATCTTTTAAGTCTCTATCATCATGAAATCCAAATCCCCACGAAAATATCTTATAACTCTCTTCACCCTCTAGAAGTTGTGCAAGCTCTTGTGCATCTTTCTCTTCTCTTTTTTTACGTGTTTCTTGTAATTCTTCTTCGGATTTTACGGGTTTTGATTTTTTCTTTTTTTTAAAAAAACTAAACATTTTCTTTTTCCAATTAGTATTTTATTTCTTCTATTTTAGCGTAACCAAAATTAATCTTGGCGTATATTTTGGTAATGCATTTCCAGCTGCTTATCCAAATGAAAAAGTGCAAAATCATGTGCCAAACCTAGATTTGCCTGATAATATATTTTTGCTTCATCTTCTATTTCAGGTACTCCATTTTCATGAACGCTATCTGCTTGATAGCGGGGACTAAAATGGGTCAATATAAGATTTTTGACCCCATAATCTTCAGCAAACATAGCCACCTTTTTTACGGTACTATGTCCTGTATCCTCTGCTTTTTTAGCCATCTCATCTGTATAGGTTGCCTCATGCACCAGTAGATCAATATCTTCTATATTCCCCCATATACTAGGGGTATCATTATCTCCAGAGATAGCTATTTTTCTAGCTTTTCTTTGGGGGAGGTAATAGGTTTTGCTTTGTATGGTTTTTCCATTTTCCAAACACACTTCTGATGATTTTTGAATCTCTCCCCAAATGACACCTTTAGGGATATTGTCTTCAAGAAGTTTTTGGGTATCAAGTTTTATCCCTATACCTTTTTCCTCAAAGAGGTACCCCCATGAGGGTACACGATGAGAGAGTGGGACGATAGAGATACAAAAATCCTCTCTTTCATATAGCTTGTTATACTCCTCTACTACAATAAAGTCTATATCAAAGGAGAGCCTTAACTCTGTATGCATTTGCATGGTTTCTAAAAAAACTTTCACTGCCAACGGTGCGACAATATTTAGAGGTTCAATTCTACCAGCCATTGTAGCACTTGCCAACAAGCCTGGCAAACCGTAACAGTGGTCACCATGGATATGTGTAATATAGATAGTATCTAAATATTTAAAACTCAAATTTGTATGCAAAATTTGATGCTGGGTGCCCTCTCCGCAATCTATCAAGCTCCACTGTTTGGCATGATGCTTTCGAATAACAATGCCTGAAACATTGCGTGTTTTTGTTGGTGTACCAGAAGAGGTACCTAAAAATATAATTTCCATAATTTTTATCTATTCTCCATATTTTTAACTAAATTTGTATCCCACACCCCACACAGGTTGAAAATAATTTCGTTCATTTTGAGGATCTATTTTGTTTTTCAGTCTATTGATAGCGACGTTGACAGCATTGTCATTGACACGCTCTCCCTCTACGCCCCATACTTCATCTCGTAAGAAGTCTCTGTTAAGTGGCATATCTATATGTTTCATAAAGGTGTATAAAAGTTTAAACTCAAGGTTAGTCAAAGAAATATGTTCTTTTTCTACAAAAAGTTTATTGTGCCCCAAGTCTATAGTAAGGTCTTTATGTTTGAGCCTATTTTGTTTTTGTAATGCACCTGAACGTTTGAGTAAAGCTTTGATGCGCAGTGTTAGCTCTTTAGGGGAGAAAGGTTTAGAGATATAGTCATCTCCCCCTGCTTCAAACCCCTCTTCGAGCTCTGACTCTTTGGCTTTTGCAGTGAGGAATATCACAGGGATATCATACCCTACTTTACGCAAATAAGATACAAACTCTGCCCCTTCCATGCCAGGTAAATTTCTATCCACAAGCATAAGTGAAGGTGTCTCTTCTTCTAAAAACTGCTCTACATTCTGGGTAGACAAAAATCCTGTGACCTTATAGCCCTCTTTGGTCAAGTGGTACTCTATCAGTTCCAATATATCTACTTCATCTTCTATGACGACTATCTCTATCTCTTTTTGCATAGTGAAACTATAGCATAATATTAAAATTAAGGGCACCTCTAATTATTACCACATTAAGTAAATACTACTCAAATTTACCATTGAGTCGAAAATCATGGAGGATATTGACTTTGAATCATAAAAAGTATATAATTACTATATTATATTACTTTTAGTAATTAATAAAAACA
>JALSKH010000113.1 GCA_026988975.1 Campylobacteraceae bacterium | reverse complement strand
GTAGTTGAGTTTTTTTGGTCACAATAGAGTCTATCTTTTGATATATCGAGGTAGATTCCACTCAAATGATTTGTTATAAAGTGATTTAAAAGCGAAATTCCCTTAGCAAAATCATACTCATCAAAAGCCTCTTTGGTTTGAGCAAATACACTACTCGCTTTTGCCAAAATCCAACTATCTATCGGTGAAAAATTCTCTAATTTTTCCAAAGTTTCCAAATCATTTACATTAGCAAGCAAAAATCTAAAAGTGTTTCTTATCTTTCTGTACTGTTCACTTACCTGTTTCAAAATTCCATCGCTTATCTTTAGATCGGTTGTATATTCACTAACTCCAACCCAAAGACGAAGTATCTCTACACCGTACTTTTTAGCTATATCGCTTGGAGCTACAACATTTCCTTTTGATTTGCTCATCTTTTCACCATTTTGATCAACCGTAAAACCGTGAGTTAGTATGCTTTTGTACGGAGCTATGCTATTGTTTGCGGTGCTAACCAAAAGTGAGCTTTGGAACCATCCACGATGCTGATCACTACCCTCAAGATACATTGATGCCGGATAGTCTCCTGCGTCATAATCAGAGGATTCTAAAACTGCTCTCCAAGTGCTTCCACTATCAAACCAAACATCGAGTATATCCATCACCTTTTCAAGATTTTGTGCATCATAACCACTACCTGGAACAAGCAGGTCTTCTATCTCCAAATCCCACCAAGCATCCGCCCCTTTTTCTTCAAAAGTTTGGGCGATGAAGTTCATCACTTTTTCATCAAATATCGGTTTGCCTGTAGTTTTATCTCTAAAAAATGCTATAGGAACTCCCCAATCTCTCTGCCTTGAGATACACCAATCAGGTCTATTTTCTATCATGGTTTCTAGTCTCTTCTCGCCAGTTTTTGGATAGAATTTTACATTTTTAAGCTCATTTAATGCCATATTTCTAAGAGTATCTCTATCCTCTTTTTTCTCATCCATAGCTATAAACCACTGTTTTGTAGCTCTATATATCACTGGCTTATGAGTTCTCCAGCAAAATGGATATGAGTGCGTAAATTTTGAAACTTTTAAAAGATTATCCCCTAAAAGCTCCAAAATCTTCTCATTTGATTTAAATATATGCTCTCCCACAAAACTAGAAGCATCCGGTAGTAGCGACTCTCTCACTACTGTTTCATCATAACAACCTCTCTCATCGACTGGCATTATCACTTCTAAATCATATTTTAGCCCTACTCTATAGTCATCTTCGCCGTGTCCTGGAGCTGTATGAACGCATCCGCTACCGCCATCCATCGTTACATGTTCGCCCAAAATAAGCTTGGAATCTCTGCCATTTAGTGGATTTGTTGCATATAGATTTTCAAGCAGGCTAGCTTTAAATGTTTTTGTGATTTTACCTTTTACAATCTCTTCTTCTAAAAGTGAAGGATATAACTCTTTTGCCACGATAAAACCATCACTTGTAACAACATAATCTTCTTCGGGGTTAAAGCTGATAGCCATATTTGCAGGAAGTGTCCATGGAGTTGTAGTCCAGATTATGACACTTGTATCACCCTCAACTTGAAGAGCTTTTTTTGCTTCATCTTTCAGAGGATATGCTACAAATATAGAGTAATCCTCTTTGTTTTCGTACTCTACTTCAGCCTCTGCCAATGCAGTTCTAGCCGCCCATGACCAATAAACTGGCTTGCTTCTTTCGATCAAAAGACCTTTTTTTGCTACTTCGCAAAGAGATCTGTATATGTCAGCTTCAAATTTAAACTTCATGGTCATATATGGATTTTCCCAATCGCCCACAACGCCTAATGCTTTAAACTCATCTCTTTGTATATCTATGAATTTTCTTGCATGTTCTCTACATAGCTCTCTGATTTTGCTCTTTGGAAGAGTCTCTTTCTTCTGTTTTCCTATCTTTTTCTCTACTTGTTGTTCGATTGGAAGTCCGTGGCAATCCCAACCTGGAACATATCTAACATTTTCTCCAAAAACATAGTGGGTTTTTACTATTATATCTTTTAGTATCTTATTTAGCGCGTGTCCTATATGGATGTGACCATTTGCATATGGTGGTCCATCGTGCAAGAAGAAACTCCTCTTTGCATCTTTTCTATTCTCTATCATTTTTTTATACACATTGCTATCTTTGTCAAACCACTTTTTATATCTTTTAGGTTCATTTTGAGGAAGATTTCCTCTCATAGAAAAAGTTGTCTTTGGTAATAGTAATGAATCTTTATAATCCATAATCCCTGCACTCCTTAGTAAAATTGTATGATATTATCTGACTTTAGGTCAGATTTTATCTAAAATCTATTTAAGAAGCACTTATTTGGTATAATACATTTAAATTCATAAGGAGCTTAACATGGAAAATCAACTAATCATCATAGGAGAAGAACTTTTACTTAACAAGCCTTATATGGAGTATGTTGATGAACAATTGACTCTACATGTAGGCTTTTTTGACTCTAGGGTAATTTTGCGTAGAAATGATAGTGACTTTTTTATAAAATTAGAAGATTTGGTCTCTAAAAGTCAACAAAATATAATCCTCGTTCAAAAGGACTCTTTTACTTTTGTAAATAAAATCATATCAACGATGAGTGAAGACAGACTAGAGTTGATAGATGATATGCTTATACCATCGAAGAGCATACTATATTCGAAAGACTCTTTTGTTATCTCCAAAGATGAAAAAATCATAAATGTTATAAGTCTCAAAGAGAATGAAGAACTTCCAAATATACTCATTGAAAACAGTAAAAGTGTTAAAAATTTTACTGTTGTAGATATTGATTTGGACTCTTTGAAGCTATTGATTGAACCAATATGCTCAACATACGAAATTAAAATCAAAGCTACTTCTATAGTTGAGGGATTGATTAAAATAAATGCAACTGCATCGAAATATGGGGATTTAGAAAATTTTCTAAAATCCATAAGTACTCTTTTTAGTGGAAAATTTATAGATAACGATGATGTAGTGGAACATATAACTGAAAAACTTAAACAAAATAATAAAAAAATCACTTCTGTTGAAAGCTGTACTGGAGGTCTTATCAGCTCTATGATAACAAAAATCCCTGGCTCTTCAAATGTGTTTGATGGGGGAATTGTGAGTTATGCAAATGAGATAAAGGAGTCATGGCTAGGAGTTAGTAAAGATACTCTGGAAAAGCTTGGAGCTGTTAGCGAACAGTGTGTAAGAGAGATGCTTGATGGCATTTTAACTGCAAGTCGTGCTGATTTTGCTCTAGCAACAAGTGGAATAGCTGGTCCAAGCGGAGGAAGCGAGAACAAACCAGTAGGAACAGTTTTTGTTGGCGTAAAGTCAATAAACCAAAAAGCAAAAGTATATAGACTGCACTTAAAAGGAGACAGACATTATATACAGACTCAAAGTGCTTATTTTGCCTTTAAACTGCTCTTAGAGTTAGATAAAAAACTCTTTTTTTGAAAAAATATCAAATTTAGCAAAATATCTCTTGACAAATATATAATTTTTCTCTATAATTTCATCCTCATTACAAAGATGTCGTCTTGTAAGTGAGAGTTTTAAGTGACTCGTTAGCTCAGCCGGTAGAGCATCTCCCTTTTAAGGAGGTGGCCGTTGGTTCGAATCCAACACGGGTCACCATTTTTTTATATATAGAGTGTGACCCCATCGTCTAGTGGTCCAGGACCCCGCCCTTTCACGGCGGTAACAGGGGTTCAAATCCCCTTGGGGTCGCCATATTTCTCTAGTTTCCTGGACATTTTTTATTTTCTTAAATTGGTCGTTTAGCTCAGTTGGTAGAGCGCCACCCTTACAAGGTGGATGTCAGAAGTTCGAGTCTTCTAACGACCACCATTTAGTGACACAAAACTCAGATTTATCTAGGTTTTGTTTAGGTTGCGGCGGTAGTTTAGTTGGTTAGAATATCGGCCTGTCACGCCGAGGGTCGCGAGTTCGAGTCTCGTCCGCCGCGCCATTTTCTTCATTTTTTAATTCAATTTTATGACCCCATCGTCTAGTGGTCCAGGACCCCGCCCTCTCAAGGCGGTAACAGGGGTTCAAATCCCCTTGGGGTCGCCATTATTAAAGCCTATTTGCTCTCTCTTTAAAACCTTCATTTTCATATATATCTATCTCTGTCAAATATCCAGGATTTGCTTTTTTCAACTCTCTATCCATGTATGCTATCAATTTTGCATCTGCATTTTTATGGCTAGAGATAAGAAGTACAAAATTAAGGTATATTTTTATATCTTTTGGGAGCTTGCTGTTTTTCTTAGGAGGAAATTTTAAGTCATTTTTGACTATATCTATAGCTTTTTTCAACTCCGCAGTTGTACTACTTGTTCTAGCAGCAATTTCTGTCATCTCTTTGATCGTAAATCTCTTTTTGACAACTGGTTGTTGCTTGCTCTTTTTTGTAACTACCACCGTTTTGGTGCCATTTTTTACTATAACCAGAAGTACAATGAATACTACTATTATGATTAAAACTACGGCACCAATTAATATATATTTTTCACTCATTTCATATTATAGCAAAAATTTAAAGTCTCTTTTCCATTTTCCGATTTCTAAAGGCCAATATAATCACAATAAATACAGTAGCTATAGTATAATAAACAAATGTTGGTATCGGAACAGGGTCACCAGAAGCATATGAGTGCATTCCTGATAGATAATAATTTACACCAAAGTATGTCATTATCACTGAAGCGTACGCTAAAGTCGATGCAACAGCAAAAGCAAATGGAGTGTTTAGTTTTGGTATAAATCTAAAGTGAACAACTGCTGCAAAGACCAAGATAGATACTAATGCCCATGTCTCTTTTGGATCCCAACCCCAGTATCTTCCCCAACTCTCATTTGCCCAAACACCTCCAAGGAAGTTTCCCATAGTGAGCAGGCTTAAACCCAAAATCATACCCATTTCGTTGATTCTAGTTGCTTCGATGATACTTCTGTCTATCTCATTGTTTCGCTTAGTGTCAGAGCCTGGCTTTCTCAAGATAAATAGAAACAGTGTAAAGAATCCCAACAAGGAACTAAGACCTAAAAATCCATAACTAGCAGTTATAACCGATACATGTATATTTAACCAGTATGATTTTAAAACTGGCACTAGAGTAGTCATTTGTGGATCCATCCAACTCAGATGAGCTACAAAAAGTGTAACACCTGCAAGTATAGATGTTAGGGCTAAAGATATGATAGCCTGTCTTGAAAATATCAATCCAGCAAGAACAATAGTCCATGCGATATAGATCATGGACTCATATCCATTACTCCAAGGTGCATGCTCAGTTATGAACCATCTTATGCCCAAGCCTCCTGTATGTGCCGCAAAAGCCAATACATTTAGCCAAAAGATTATCTTTGTGATCCATCTTATGTTTAGTGATGGTTTTGCCATTTTTGAAAATATAAACAACAATAGTATCAAACCACTTATCAGATAGACGCTCATCAGTTTTTGAAAAATCTTCGCTTTATTAAAAAATATCTCTGCTTTTATCTTGCTTGGATTTGGAATAATAGCACTTGCATACTGCTCTTGATACTTTTTGATATTATCAATAGCTTCATCAGCTTTACTCCAATCCCCTTTTGTGAGACCAATCTGTATGCCATCGAAGTATGATGTGAGTATCTTTCGCACCTCTTTAACCTCATTTGATGGAAATGTTCTTATCGCTTGTTCTGGTCCGTACCATTTATTAGAAGGATCATTTACTTTTGGGATCATCTTAAAAATTTCGCCCGTATAGACCATATATGAGATATTTAACTTTTCATCAACTTTTAGTACATCTTTGTCAAATTTATTTCTATCTGATGGACTCTTTCTGCTTGCCTCTTCGGCATATCTATTTAATTTATAAGTAGAACCATCTTTTTTCTTTCCAAAAAATTGATTGAAATCAGCATATTTTTCATCTGGACTCATACCTAAAATCTTTTTCAGTTTTGGATCATAAACCTTTATAATTTTCTCTTTTTGCCACTCTTTTGGGGATGCCATCATGCCAAGTGTCACTTGATTTGGTGTTAAACCTTTATAATTTGAACTTCTATATACTTTATTTAAAAAATCCGTTGAAACAGTATCTATTGGCATGATTCTACCATCTCTACTTTGAACCAAGATAGTTCCAAAATGATCTGCACTTGCTTTATCAAATTTTTTCAAAAAATCAAAAGTAGCATCTGCTTTTAGGGAAACAGTTTGTAGCATTCCTATAGCTAGAAATAGCGCTAGAAGAATAGATTTTGTCTTATTCATATCTCTTTGAACCATGTGGGCTAATTTTCTAAATCTACTCTTAGGGTTTAAGATATTCAGAAATAGACCTAAGCCCAACAAAAAGTAGCCTAGATAAGTTGGCCACTTTCCTGGATCTCTGTTTACTGACAATATTGTACCTAACTCATCTTGATCATATGAAGATTGGTAAAATCTATAACCCCCATAACTTAGTATGTGATTCATATATATCCTAAATGGCATTTTTACACCTTTTGCTTTATCTATCACTTCAACTTCACTAGCATATGACATAGGCGACATAGAACCCGGATACCTGTCTAATTGAAACTCTATCAATTTTAGAGCAAATGGTAGTTTTATGATTTTGCTTCCCCACTCAAATCTAAAAGGAGTACCAGCAATCATAACTTTTTTAACAAAACCTTTTGAGCCTTTGCCTCTTCCAAACATCGCTACCTCTTGTCTCTTGCCTTTGTAGTTAACATCTACTATGACTGCGGAAAGCTTCATCCCTTTTCTGCCCTTAAACAGTGGGTTTGTTTCACTGACAATTTTCTCTTTTGCACTAACAAGCATCTGTCGAGGTGCGATATTGACTTTTCCTATAGTGTAAAGTTTTCCTGTCTTAAACTCATACTCTTTATTTGCTTCAAAACTTCCTCTTTTGTTTTTAAGCATCTCAAACCAGCCTATCGGTTTTCCAGATTTTATATAAAATTTTCCATTTTCGACTCTGATTTTGACTATGTTTTTACTTGTTGGGGTTGTTGGTGTATCAAATGCTATGATGTTATCACCTGCGATATAGATTTGACCTTTTTTGAGAGTTGTGTTTTCAGGAGTTCCATTTGCGCTTACAAGCATTGTAATGGCTGGTTTTCCATTTGGATCACTAACTAGTTTTGTTACTGCATTTGGTACAAACTCTTTAAATTTTACTTCCGCCTTATCACCATCTACATTTAATTTCATGTCAAATTTATTATTTCCTACAGGAGATAAGAGTTTTCTTATCATAGTTTTATAGAGTTTATCTCCCTTGATGGCACTTACACTTATATAAGAATCACTCGAAATCATTCTATTTTCGGTATCTCCATTTCTGATGTGTAGAATTCCCTCATAGCCAAAATATCTAGTTACTCCTGAACCTATAAGTATAACGATAAAACCTAAGTGAAATAAAAATGCTGGTATTTTATCTTTTTTGTACATTTTGTATCTATATATATTGTAAGCTAACAATACACCAAGAGCGATTTGGATAGCTTCAAACCACCAAGATGTATATACAACAGACCAGGCAGCATCGGTACCAAAATCATTTTCGATAAATGTAGCAACAGCACTTGCAATAGCAAATAAAAATAGAAAAATTACTGCTGTTTTGATAGATAGAAGTGTTTTGAAAAATTTAGACATAAAATCCCCTAGATTATAATTTGTGATATAGGGGATTTTATCAGATGAAAGTAAATATTATATCAACCGCCCAGGTATTTTTCTCTTATAGAATCATCTCCGATGAGATCTTTTGCATCTCCACTTATGGCAATCTCTCCATTTTCTAGAACATAGGCACGATCAGATATACTAAGTGCTGCATAGGCATTTTGCTCAACCAACAGTATAGTAATTCCTTCGTCTCTAAGACGAGTAATAGTCTCAAAGACTTCACCAACAATCTTTGGTGCAAGCCCAAGACTTGGCTCATCTAGCATCAAGAGTTTCGGCTCGCTCATCAAAGCCCTTGCGATTGCAAGCATCTGCTGTTCACCACCACTTAGCGTTCCTGCCATCTGAGATTTTTTCTCTCCAATTCTTGGGAAAAGTTTATACATTTCATCTTTTAGATGTTCATAATTCTCATCATTGTTAAATGCACCCATCCTTAGATTCTCTTCTACGCTTAAGTTTATAAAAACTCTTCTACCTTCAGGAACCAATGCTAAACCTTTTTGCACCAAAGTATGAGTTTTATGGTTTTTTGTATCATATCCACCAAATACTACTTCGCCTTTTCTTTTTATACTGTTTAACAAAGCTTGGAGTGTTGAAGTTTTTCCTGCTCCATTAGAGCCTATCAATGAGATAATCTCACCCTCTTTAACTTCAAAATCAATTCCTCTAACAGCAGCTATTACTCCATAATAGACTTCTAAATTTTTAACTTTAAGCATGTTTAAAATCCCCCAAATAAGCCGCAACAACCTTTTCATCCACTATCGCATCAGCTGGTTTTCCCTCAAAAATCTCTTCACCATAATCAAGAACTAAGACTTTATCACACATGTTATTAACAAACTTCATATCATGCTCTATCAGTAAAATTGTCAAGCCATACTCTTTTTTGATTTTCAATATAATTTGCGATAGATCTTCAGTTTCATTTGGATTCATCCCGGCTGCTGGCTCATCTAATAGAAGCAGTTTTGGATTTGTAGCCAAAGCTCTTGCAATTTCAACTTTTCTTTGATTTCCATAGCTCATGGAAGAGGCATTTGTATCTGCATACTCGGCTATTCCAAATCTCTCTAGTATATCCATGGCTTCTCTTTTTATGTTTTTCTCATACATAAAATACCTAGGCAGTCTTAAAATAGACTCAAAATATGAGTAGTTTGCTTGATTGTGAAAACCTATAAGAACATTATCCAAAACACTCATACTCTTAAAAAGTCTTATGTTTTGAAAAGTTCTGGCGATTCCTTTTTGAACTATCATATTTGGCTTCAATCCACTCAACTCTTCGTTATGAAAGAGAACTGTCCCTTTTGTCTGTGTATAGTTCCCTGTGACTATGTTAAATAGTGTAGTCTTACCTGCTCCATTTGGTCCTATCAAGCCATAAATCTCCCCTGTTTGCACACCAAAGGAGAGGTCATCTATAGCTGTAACTCCACCAAACTGCATAGTTATATTTTGAAGTTCAAGTACCATTATTTGCTCCTTCTAAAGAGATCTGTAAGCTCTTTGTTTCCAAACAAGCCTCTTCGAGCAAACAACATCAGCACTATCAAGAGTATGGAGAAGACTACCATTCTGAGCCCCGGATGTGCTCCTGTATTGTAACCAAAGATATCCATATTTTGATCCAAAAATCTCAACCACTCGGTTCCGCCCATAACCAATATCGCTCCAAGAATAGTTCCACTCATAGAACCCAATCCACCAAGCACGATGATGATAAGAAGTTGGAATGTAAGTAAAAATGTAAACTGATCCGGTGCAATTGTAGTAAGCATAGAAGCCATCAGTCCACCGCCGACACCCTCAAAAAATGCACTTGTCATAAATGCGTATGTTTTTATCCAAAAAGTATTTATCCCCATGGCGATAGCTGCATCTTCATCATCTCTTACAGCTTTCATCGCTCTACCGTGTTTTGAATAGATGATATTTAGCATTATTATAAGTGTTACTATCATGATAAAGCCAGTCCAATACAGATTTGAATTTCCTGGTATATCATTTAAGCCCAACGCACCATTTGTTATAGATGGTTGGTTCATAGCATAAATTCTTATGATAAATCCAAAACCAAGTGTAACGATAGCAAGATAATCACCTCTAACTCTAAATACCGGAATCGATAATATAAAAGCCAATGCCGAAGCTACAACACCACTCATGATGAGTGCCGGCAAAAATGAGGTATGCATCGAGAGTACAAAAGGTGATGGATCTACCAATGCAAACATATCTATCTTTGTTTCTGAAGGTATAAGAAATAGTGCTGTTACATAAGCGCCAATAGCCACAAAGCCATTTGGCTCAAGTGAAAACTGACCAGCAACTCCATTTATGAGATTGTAGCTTAGTGCTAAGATAGCAAAAATAGCAATATTATTTAAGATACTTACAGCATAAGGATCAAAGTGATTTTGTGCAAACCAGACAAAAACGATGGCTACGACTAAAAAAGTTAATTTTATAATTTTCATATCTATCGCTCCTTAAAATCTACTGCGTTCAAGATCTTGACCCATTATGCCTGTTGGTTTAAACAGTAGCACCAAAATCAAAAAGACAAATGCAAAAGCATCTTTATAACCGCCTAGTTCTGGCATAAATGCCACAACAACTATCTCAGTAAATCCAAGTATAAATCCACCGATTACCGCTCCTGTAACACTTCCGATACCACCCAAAACTGCAGCTGCAAAAGCTTTAAGTCCTACGATAACACCCATAAGTGGATCTATCGAAGGATAACTCACCGCATAAAAGATACCGCCAACTGCCGCTAGACCTGAGCCCATAGCAAAAACCAACATAATGATAAAATCAGCATTTATCCCCATGAGTTTAACTGTTGGTATATCAAATGCGAGTGAGCGAATCGCCATGCCGTATTTTGTTTTGTTTAATATCCACAGCATAATAAAAAGCAAAATGAGTGTCACAGTTGGTATGATAATAACTGTAACTGGAATATACATACCTTTAAAATGAAGAATCTTAGTCATATAATCTGGTGCGCTAAATGCTCTAGGCACACCTCCAAAAAGCACATTGAAAAGATTTTCCAAAAAGAAACTGATACCGATAGCTGTAATCAAAAGAGAAATTTTTGGTGCATCACGAAGTGGTTTGTAGGCGATCTTATCTGTTAAAATACCTGTTACCATAGCTGCAAAAATAGCTAATATAACAGCTAGTCCAAAAGGAACACCTGAAGCGTGAGCAAAATAAGCAGTAAATGCACCTACCATCATAATATCGCCGTGAGCGAAGTTTATAAGCCTTAGTACCCCATATACCAAGGTATATCCAATAGCAATCAATGCATACATACTACCAAGGCTTATACCGTTGACCATCTGTTGCATAAAAGTTAAAATATCCATTTAGGAAGCCCCTATATAATTTTGAAGAGTTTGAAGAATTGGATAGAGAAAAATCTCTATCCAATAGTTTAGTTTATGGATTTACTGTAGTTAAATAAGCAAATTTACCATTTTTAACAACATTTACAACACCTGATTTTACCGCATCGCCATTTTTATCTATATTGATGATACCAGTAACTCCGTGGAAGTTTTTAGTTGCTCTTAAGTTCTTGTTAACGCAAATTTTATCAGCTGGATTAGCACATTTATTCATAGCTGCCAAAATCATATTGTATCCATCAGCTGCAAGTGCACCCATAGAGTCAGCTGGTTTGTTATATTTTGCATGAAAAGCTTTTACATATGCTTTAGCTTCTGGTGAAGTGGCTGCTGCTTCATTAAAGTGATCACTATACATAAAACCTTCAGCTGCTTTTCCGCCTATCTTGATAAGCTCAGGGAAACCAACGCCATCACCACCGATAAATGGTGCTTTAACGCCCATAGCTCTTGCTTGTCTTACCATCAATGCTCCTTCAGGATAGTATCCAGTAAATGCAACGATGCTAGGATTTTTAGCTTTTATAGTAGAAACTTGCGCATTAAAATCTTTATCTCCAGAGTTTATGATAACTCTTCCGACTATCTTTCCGCCTCTTTTTGTATAGGCTTTCTTAAATGCTTTTGAAACACCTACAGAGTAGTCTTGCTTAGCATCTGTTACAATTATAGCTGTTTTATAACCATGATCATATGCATAGTTTGCTTGGATAGCACCTTGAAAAGGGTCTATGAAACATGCACGAGTTACGAATTTTTTACCTTTTGTAACTCTTGGATTTGTTGAAGCATGAGTTATCATCGGTGTTTTAGCTTTTTCAGCGATTGGTGCCATAGCCATTGAGTTTGAACTTGCAACTTCACCCAAAATAGCAGTAACATGATTTTTATCAATCAATCTTTTTGTAGCAGTTGCAGCTTCAACTTTATCGCCTCTATCATCTAGTACAATTAACTTTACTGTATCACCATTTTTAAGTGTATGATTCTGAGCATAAGCAATATCAAGACCGCCCTTACTTGTTTGACCGAAAGCCGCAATAGGACCTGTAAGTGGTAGAACCACACCAATCTTAACCTCTTTTGCATAAGACATGCTAGCAATCAACGCAGCACTAGCTACGATAGTTGAAATCTTCTTCATTCATTCTCCTTAAGTTTTATAATGTGAGTAATTTTATCAGCTTTTTTTAAAAAAGGCAAGAAAAAAAAGGGTATTTTTTAGACATTTGAGGAAAAAGAGCAAGATAAGCAATTATTATTTAAAATTTTATAATTCCTATCATTTTTAGAATTATACCAGCAACTAGCGAGATGGTTGCTATGTTAAACATTCTAAGATTTGAAAATTTTGCATCATAGTGTCTGTCTCTTTCTATTATATAATCTCGAATAGTCACTTCTTGAGCTTTTGTAAGCGCTTCTATCTTAAAAGTAAGATTAACAATACTATCGTTTACTTGTTCAAATTTTTTATCAACTTGCTCAAATCTCTTGTCAACTTTGTCAAATCTTTTGTCAACTTGTTCAAATCTTTTGTCAACTTGTTCAAATCTTTTGTCAACTTGTTCAAATTTTTTGTCAACTTGTTCAAATTTTTTGTCAACTTCAGATTTAAAATCATCTATCTTTTTGTCAACTTGTTCAAATCTTTTATCAACTACCTGTTTAAAATCTCTCAGTTCTTCTTTGTTTTCTTTCAATTGTTCTTGGAGCATATCGAAGCTTCTTTCGAAGTATTGTGAGGTTGGTATGAACTTAGCAACTAAAATTTCCATTGATTTTTCATTTATAACAACTTCATTTTGTCTATCTTCTTTCACGGTTATCCTCCTATATATAAAACCTGACTATGTTTTACTCGCTGTCTATTAACTTTTTCAACAGTTGAACAAATTTGAGTATGAAAAACATAAATACTCCAACTACAATTAAAAGTAAATACCTGACCCCGTATCTCTATTTTGTTATTTCATAAGCACCATACATCATTGCAGAAATGAAAGCAACCATTGTTATTGTTATTACTATAGCTGGTAATGTCATTTAATATCCTTTAATTCATTTGTTTTTTTATGTAACAATTTAACTAAAAATACAAATATTGCTAACAATATTAATATCAATATATTTGCTGCATAAAAAAGATAATTAAAATTACTTATATTATACATTTTGGTAACACCAGAACCAGTAGATAAAACTACCGCCACAATAATTGTCATATACAATCTAATATTATTAATAAAATCTTTTGCTCTATCTAAATCTGCGATAGATAATTATACAATAAAACAGTAAATATAGAAAATTTGTTTGTTAGAGATTTGGTTTTCGGGTGAAACCTATATGAATTCTCAATGATAAAAATTAAAAACAAGAAGCAAAAAAAGTAAATTCCCAATACCTGACCCTGCTTCCCTTCATTATTGTATTGATTATTGCAAGTAACTTGATTTTTCTTCTGATGAATCTTCTATTTTATTTTGTGTTTTATTTGACGATGTTGAAGTTGTGCCTTTTATATAACCAATTATTGCTTTTAAATCTATACTTCTCATAGATTGTGCAACATCTTGCATTAGCATCTTCATAGAACTGCCAAAATGTTCGTCTCTTTTGTAGTTATCCATAGCGGTTTCTATCTCTTGGGCACTCATATTTTTCAAAATTCTACTGCCTGCACCTGCACCCCTTTCACCATTTTGGCCATGACATGATGCACATCTTTTTTGGTATAGAGCTTGACCACTTTGAATAGGTGTGCTCTCTCCTAGAACAGAGTTCATAATTGAATCACTTTTTTTATAGACTTTTACCTCTACTTTTCCATCTTTTGAGTATTTTTCAACTAAAGCTTTTAAATCTTTTGCAAATTGTCCTTTTGCTTCAAAAACATATGTATCATTTTCTCCGGCTATCATGGTTGTAAAAAAAAGCACTAAAGAGAGAAGTATCTTGTACATGTAAATTCCTTATATAAAAATATTTGTAAATTATATCGATTTTTTCTTTAGAGAGTGCTTTGAGGAGGGTTAAAAATAAAAAAGGGATAAAGTCACAAGAGTAACTTTATCCCACGGTTTATAGAGATCTAACTTTTAAACTAGAAGTTATATTGAGCTTGAAATCTAGCAAGAGTCTTGTCATCAGCACCAGCTGCTACAGGACTTGCAGAACCATATCTAAAGTAAGTTGAAAGTTTTTTGCTAACATTATATCCAACTTGACCATAGTATTGATCATCAAATGTACCATTGTCATAACTAACATAACCAACTTTTACGCTTACTGGTCCAAATGCACCTTTTACTTCACCGAAGTATGCACTCTCGTCTTTTTGGTTGATTTGAACAAGTCCATAGATACCACCATAGATCAAATCGTTATCACCTTCAGCTGATCCATCTATCGTAACATCACCTGCATCTTTGTCATTATTAACATAACCAACTCTTACAGCTGCTGGGCCGAATTTACCAGAAACTTGTAAACGAAGAGTACTTGCTGTTGGATCAAGTGTTGCATCAGGATTTGCTTGAGCATATTGAGCTTTAACTGCAACCGGTCCTACATTTGCACCACCTTCTACAAAAATGAACTTTCCGCCATTGTTAGCACTAGAATTCTCTGAGTCAGCTTTTACATACCAAGCTCTAGCATTAAACATTTTATTTGAATAAATAGCTGCTACGGCTGTAAGTGCATTTGTAACTGCTGAGTTATCTGTAAAGTAAGCACCGGCTAAAGTTAAACCACTCATTGGACTAACTAAAACTTTAAGACCTACCGCATCTGTATCATCTAGCGGAGAACCTGTGTACATTCTACCTAGCATAACTTTAGTATTAGCAAAACCACTATAAGTCATAACTGCTCTATCAACTAAAAATGAACCCTTTCCTAATACAGCATTTGTACTAGTAGCTCTATCCATAGTAGCTCTTACAAAGTATTGTACATTCTCATTTACTGCACCTGTTAATCCTGCTCTGATTTCTACTTTACTGTATGCTTCTGAACCAGATGCATCGTGAAATCTATAGTATCCGTATCCACTTAAGTTTACGCCTTTGATTGCGTCTGTGAGTGGTGTTGCGCTTGCGAATGAAAACGCACCTGCTGCCATGATAGCTGCCAAGCTAAGTTTAGCTAATTTCATATATATCTCCTTGAAAAAATTTTTAATACGCAAGCATTGTATCACAAAGTTTTATAGAAATCAATAAAAAATAGA
>JALSKH010000112.1 GCA_026988975.1 Campylobacteraceae bacterium | reverse complement strand
GCTCTTCTAAACCCAGTACTCTATGCTCTGAGCCTAGTACCCTAAAGAGTCTATGGTTATCTAGGGCTATGTACGCCACAAAGTCTCTTCCTTCTTCATATAAAAAGGTCATAGCATTGTCATTGTTATCTTTAATGCTTACAAGTCTAAAGTCCTCAGCATGGGAAACAAAGAAATAGTGCTTCGCTCCTGTAGCCAACACATACCCATCACTCACACGAGCGAGCTCCACGCCACCCTTGGCGATACGGTGAGACGTACCTATAGAGAGCAAAGGAAAGACATCTTTTTTACCATAGCTATCATACACATGTATACGGTCACTGAGTATCTCTAGTCTATACCCAAACCCAAAGCTCCACCCCTGCCCAAGCAAGCCTTCATACGCCACATCTGAAGCATAAGACCTACTCCACACCAAAGGCATCGGAGCATCGATGAACACATCAGGACGCTCTGTGAGGATTTTACAGCCCAAGATGGGGTTTACAGGTTTACCCTCTGCGACACAGGATTTGTTTTCTTCTGGTTTTTTACCGCAAGACATGGTGGTCTCTTTTTTGATATGCTTGTGTGAGGGAGATGCTATGGGGTTGGGTTTGTTTATACATGGGTTATTTTAGCGTGTTTGGGCTTTCTTTGACGATAGTGGTATCTCATGATTTTGATTTTGTTTTTTATTATTTATGCGCTTTTTTAAATCTTTTTTAAAATCCAATATACTCTGTTTTAATGCATGATGTAAAAAAGCCATCTCGATTTTTCCATAAGTTTTTGCATAAGCTAAAATATCAGATAATTCATTATCAGAAAAATCTTTATATGCAAATTCGCTAAATACCGCAATATATTCATCTACTATAAGTTTTATTTCTTTAGGGGGTATACTATTTCCTTTATCTGTGTTAAATTTTATATTAAAATCTTCAAAAAAAGTGTAATCTTTTAAATCTAAACCTAACATAGAATATAACTCTTTATTAATTTCTATCACTAATTCCCTTTTTTCAGGTAAAAGTATCTTATTTTTTTTTGACAGTATAGATTTTATGAGCTCTTCTTGAATATCCATATCATATATTTTTTTAAATCCCTGAGTATATTTTTTACCTAAATCTGTTTTATAAAATGCCATTATTTCATAATAGCTAGTATCATCTATCTTCGCAAAAGCTTTATAAAAAACCTCTTCATTTTTTGAATTAAAAATGAAATCTTGGTATTTTTTAATTGTTTTTTTATCTGCTTGTTTAATATCATAACCATACATGATAGGGAAACATACCTTATACCTAAAATTCAAACGATCTTTAATTATTTCTCCTCCCCTTGAAATGTCTATATATCTATCTACATCTTCTTTAGTAAGCTCTGCAAAAGTTAATGTGTTTATTATCCCGATAAAAAGAAATATATGTACTAGTTTTTTCATTATTGCTTCCTTTATTAATTACAACTCATAGCTGTATTGGTTATCGTTCCATTTTCATCTTTAGAGACTATCCAACTTAAGTCAGTACAACTCTCTTTGCCTTGACTTTGTGTTATGTTTCCTTCATTTGAAACTGTAGGGATTGTCGTATTTGTCTCAGGCACGGGAAGTGACTTTGATGGTGCTCTATCATAACCACCCAATGCGTCTATAATAGTACTAATCCCATCACCTGCCAAACCTTTAATCTCTTCTTTTGCACCTTCTCTCGCACCATCTTTCATGTCATTTAATTTGTTAAGTATATTTTCAATTTTACAGATGGGCTCTTCCCCTCTTGGACATTTATTCGCTTTTTCAGAATCTTTTATAACTTGTTTAAACTTATCTGTTGAATCTTTGGTCTCTTTGATTGCATCAGATATATGTGACCATGTACCACTACCTATCAACCCCGAAGGATCCACATAATTCACACAATCATTCCCCACATACCGATAAAAGTTAAAATCCCCAGCCTCAAACTCAATAGGGTCAGAGGAGAGGAAACGTTGCGTGTGTGGGTCATAGTAACGTGCACGGTAATAATACAAATCACTTTGGTCAGTCTCTCTACCTGTGTACCCATAAGGGTTAAAGGTTTCTTCTTCTTTATAGTGGTTAAGTAGCTTCCCATAGTGTCCGTCATACGCTATACGTTCTACTACTTTGCCTTCTTCGTTGGTGAGAGCTACTATGCTTCCTTGGTGGTCTCTATGGTAGTAGTAGGTTTGGTTTGTGGTATGGTTGGTGATGCTTAGTGGGGTGTCTGTTCTGCT
>JALSKH010000111.1 GCA_026988975.1 Campylobacteraceae bacterium | reverse complement strand
TTTCATCAAAAACGATAGTATTTGGCAAGAGACCATTTTCAAAAAAATAGACTTTTATCTGCAATATTTTTGCTACTTCCAAGGCGATAAGCTGTCTAAATTTACCACCATTCCACAGAAGCATTTTCGTATATCCTCTATCTAATAATGCATAATATCTCAAAAAATTCAACCGTGAAAAGAAACCAAAATATGCCCTTACAAAAAGTTTTGGAAGTTTAAGCCCTGATTTAATATAAAACTCATCTATACCAAAACGATATGCAGGTACTAAATTTACATTTTTAAATGCTTTGAAAGCTTGAAAAGAGATCAAAAAAGCTTGTTTTGTAGAGAGAATATGTAAGTTTGTATCTTTACATGATTCCAAAATATTGAGAAAAAACGTTTTTTGACTATTTCGAAAAGCAAATAAAGCGATTTTGTCTTGACCTAAAAAGTGTTCTTTCATGTTAGATTATCAAACCCTTTCCATCGCTTATGCATCCAAAACCACTGCTTGGGATCTGTGTTTATAATCTCTTCAGTACTATCTGCTTGCTGTTGCGTTAGTATAGCCAAATCTTCCTCTTTATTTTCTGTCTTACGTGTTTTTATGGGTGGTAATATTTTTACTGTATATACTTTATAATCATCTGTATGTATATATGCAGGGATAAGATCCAATCCAAATTTACGAGAGAGGATAGATGCCAAAGGCGTATGTGTTGCCCTCTTTGCAAAAAAATTCACATCTATGGATTGGTTTTTTCGTATCGCCTGATCTATCATAATCCCTACAATTTTATTTTGATTAATCATCTTAATACAACTCTTCATTGCACCCTTTTTATAGACCATTTCTACATTAAAACGCTCTCTATTTTCTTTAAGGACTTTATCCATCACTGCAGAATCTAATTGTCTTCCCACACCTACTAAAGTAAAATCAAATTTTATCGCTATTGCTTGAGAAAGAAGCTCCCAATTACCATAATGCCCTGCAAGTAAAATAAATTGTTTGCCTTCTTTTTGATAGGCTTCTATAATCTCTTCACCTTCAAATAAGATATTTTTTAATACATCACTTTTTTGCATACCATCACGTTTCATAATGCCAAAGACCGTATCCAGAAAATTCATAAATGCATGCATACTTATCTCTTTTTTTTCATCTTGATTGTATCGATTTGGGAAAGCCAGTTCCAAATTTTGATATATGATTTTTCTGTGCTTGGAGGCAATATGATGGGCTATCCATGCTATAGCCCACATCATTTTTTTGACAAACCCTGCAGGCAATATTTTTAACAGCAAAGAAAAAAACTTGTATATCCCTAGATAAAAATAGTCAAGCATATAACAGACCTTTGGCAATCTCTACTATTTTATCCACCTCTATTTCTGCTATAGAGTAGTCCTCTTTGTTTAGTTTATAGTGGTTGACTTTACTGCTAGAGTTTACTATTTTATTGATCGATGTTTGATAGACACGATTCACAGGCGTAGGTCCAAAAATAGTGATGGAAGGGACATTCAAACCCCATGCCATATGTGTAGGTCCCGTATCGTTTCCTATGAGTAGGTCTGAGCCTGCTATAATCGCCTTAAGTGCGTTTAGGTTTATTTTAGGCAAGACTGTTGCAAAATGAGATTGCGATGCTATCCACTCTGCTTTTACTCTCTCCTCTTCACTCCCCCATGCCACAAGCACATTTTGTGCTAAAGCATCGGCTATCTGGACAAATTTCTCTTTAGGATAATTTCGGCTCTCCCATGTAGAGCCTATGACAAAGATAATATTCTTTTTTTCACGACTCAGTTCCGACAATACCTCATCATCGTTATAAAATAAAAATGGCTCTTTGTCCAGTATCATCTGCTTTGTAATCTGCACTCCCAAAGGTTCGCTCATCACTTTTGCATTTCTATCGATGGTGTTTGCATCATAGGCTATCTCTACTTTTTGGGTATAAAAATAAGACGCCACCCCCTCACGTATAGAATCTTTTGAGAACCCTGCTCTGTTTTTTCCTAAAAGTTTCACTGTTACAGCAGACTTCAACAAGCCTTGTGCATCTATTACCAAATCATAGTGATTTTGTGCATACTTTTTTACACGTTTAATCTCTTGAAAAATTTTAAATCTATCTTTTTTAATCGCTTTGAGATTCACAGGCAAGATGCTGTCTATATATGGATTACCCTCAAGTACAGCGGCAAAACCTTGCTCCACTATCCAATCTATCTGTAAATCAGGATTGGATTTTTTAATATACTGAAGTGCCACCATCGCATGAATAATGTCACCCATCGCAGAGAGTT
>JALSKH010000110.1 GCA_026988975.1 Campylobacteraceae bacterium | reverse complement strand
AGTCGGCTGTAAAGGTGACTACCTCACAGTTATATTCGTCTTGTAACCATTTTAAAATAATACTTGTATCAAGTCCACCTGAATAAGCTAAAACTGCTTTTTTAATCTCTTTTTTTGCCATAAGTCTGCCTTTAATTAACTGGATAAATTTTGTGGAATTTTATCATATTATTGGTTAATAACTACACTCAAAATACTCTTTTGTTCTATCAGCCTTAAAACTAAAACCACTACTTCCAAATCCGTGTATAAATATAATCATCTCTTTTTCCTCTCATTTACTTTAATAAAAAATTATTATAACATCTATTCAATTAGCAATTAAATTCGTTCTTTATTTAAAAATAAATCTAAACCACCCCAACCAAAAACATTAAAATAGGTAAAGTAACAAGAGAGATAAAGCAACTAACAACAATAGCAATGGCAATAATTTCACGCTCCATAGGGTAAAACTCTCCAAGTATAAAAGGAGTAAGAGCCAAAGGCATTCCTGCTTCAAGTACAGATATAGCTACGACTTCACTCTGCCCACTCAGATAAAAATAGACCAAAAATATAGATGGCATGACAAAAAGCTTTAAGCCAATAAGCCCAAAAACATGTTTATAAGCCACTTTAGGCAATTCACGAGCTAAAAAGATACCTAACGAAATCAAAATAATAGGTGTTGCCCCACCTGCTAAAAGGTCAATGGTTTTGAGTAGTATAAAAGGTAGTTTTGTATCTGTAGCTAAAAGGATAACTGCCAACAAGACAGCCAAAAGCAAAGGATTTTTCAAGGCATCTATGGCAATTTTAGAACTTAGTTTTTTATGGACTGAAAACTCTAAAACCCCTATGCCAAAAGTAAAGAGTA
The DNA here is from genome assembly GCA_026988975.1 of Campylobacteraceae bacterium. Lineage (GTDB taxonomy): Bacteria > Campylobacterota > Campylobacteria > Campylobacterales > Sulfurospirillaceae > JAADIZ01. The sequence goes on along the minus strand of JALSKH010000110.1, from coordinate 1,455 downwards.
TAAGTGTGTAGAGTGCCACATGCATACTTACTAAACCATTAGAGTTAGGAATAAGCGATGTTAAAATGGGAACCCCTAAGTAACCAACATTTCCAAAAAATACTGAAATAACATAAGTGTTAATAATGCTTCTTGAGAAATCCAAATGTTTTAACGTAAAGTAAAGCGTAAAAATAACAACGACCAAGATAGTAAAATTCCAATAAATAAACGAGAAGTCATCTATCTGTTCTAACTTTACTTTTATCATTCCTGAAAAAATCAACGCAGGAAAAAGAAGATAAATAGCTAATTTGTTCAAAACATCTGTCCATGTTTCATTGGCAATGGTCTTTTTTAGAACAAAACCTAAGGCTATGAGTAGCATTAGGGGGATTAGGGTTTGGATTATTGGTTGCATGATTAAACTCTTTTTCTCCGTGTCAAAATATATCTATCTTCATCTTGTCCATAAAAGTCTTTTTCAAACTTTTTATCTGTAAATCCAAGCTTTGTATAAAGAGCTATTGCAGGTGGATTTTTTGGATAAACTGTTAAAAATGAATCTACTTCTAATCTATCTATCTCCTCTAAAAGTATTCTCATGAGTTCTGTTCCTATCCCTTTACCTCGATATGATTTATCTACAAAAAGTTTATGTATAGCATAACTATCATCAGTACACGGAAAAGCTAATGAAACTCCTATGATTTTATCATTCTCAAGAGCAACAAAAGTAAGAGCATACTCAACCCATAATCTCCAAGCATGTTCTCCATCAGGAATAAACGCTCCCTTAAAACTCTCTAACCACGCCACCCTGTCTAGCTCTGCTATGGCTGTAAATTCTGATGTTTTTGCTTTTCTAAAGTTCATCATCTATCCAATCTTCTTTCAAAATAGCATAACTATCTACATCCATCAAAACGCCACCAACTCTAATATCTGCTCTATGTCTCCCCTCATGAGTAAAGCCAAGTGATTTTGCTACATTACAACTTCTACTATTTTCAATAGCACATTTTAAGGTTATCTTCTCTAAATTATAAATGGTAAAACCTATCTCTACCATCTTTTTAACAGCTCTTTGCATAATCCCTTTTCTATGAGCTTTCTCATCTAACCAGTAGCCTAAATTTCCTACTTTTACGCCATATCTTTTTTTTATACCCAACAACCCTATATTGCCAACTAATCTATTTTGAAAAAAAATCATACAATTTAGCTCTTTATGCTTTGCATAACTTTTTAAAGCGTAATCTATAAATGCTTCTGTATCCTCTGCACTCTTTGTAGCTTCAACCCAATCCAACCATCTTCCAAATAGCTCTCTATTTCTAGTGACTATCTCAAAAGTATCCTCTGCATGAGTGGGGTGGATTAACTCTAGGTGTATCTCTTGGTCTATCTCTATTTTGAACATTTCAGATCCTCCTCCAACATAATCTTCTGCTTTGCCTTAACCTCTTTCCAAAT
>JALSKH010000109.1 GCA_026988975.1 Campylobacteraceae bacterium | reverse complement strand
GAATCTACACAATTTATACTAGGTCCACAAGTTAGCAAACTAGAAGAGAGTTTGGCAAATTTTACCGGTTCAAAGCATGTCATAGCTTGCTCTTCTGGCACTGATGCACTTTTGTTGGCACTTATGGCACTTGGCATAAAAGCTGGCGATGAAGTGATAACTACACCATTTACATTTATAGCTACTGCTGAAGTTATTTCACTAGTTGGGGCTACTCCTGTTTTTGTCGATATTGACGAGAAGACATACAATATAGATGCAAAGCTAATCGAAGAAAAAATCACAGATAAAACAAAAGCTATACTTCCTGTATCTCTATATGGACAGTGTTCTGACATGGATGAGATAAATGGTATAGCTCAAAAATATGGGCTACAAGTAGTCGAAGATGGTTGTCAAAGTTTGGGAGCAACATACAAGGAAAAAGAGTCGTGCAACCTTAGCGACATCGGTTGCACTAGCTTTTTCCCTTCAAAACCTCTTGGTTGTTATGGAGATGGTGGAGCTGTTTTTACAAATGACGATGAACTTGCAAAAAAGATACGAACTATCGGAAATCACGGGCAACAAGAGAGATATAAACATAAATACATAGGCATAAATGGGCGGCTTGATGCCATGCAAGCAGCTGTTTTAAATGTAAAAATGAGATATTTTAGAGATGAGATAAAAACCAGAGGTGAAATCGGAAAAAGATATAGCGAACTCTTGGAGTCAAGTGGCGTAACACCTCCAAAGGTCTTAGAGGATAGAACAAGTGTATTTGCTCAATACTCTATTCGCTATACATGTAGAGATGATTTAGCCTCAAAGCTTAATCAAGCGGGCATTCCTACGGCTGTGCATTATCCTATATCTTTACATCAGCAAGAGGCATTTGCTTATCTTGGTTATAAAGATGGAGATTTTCCAGTAAGCGAAAAAGTTTCTCGTGAAATCATGAGCCTGCCTATGAGCCCATATCTTACTAAAGAACAGCAAGATTTAGTGGTGAAACACATAAAGGAATTTGCAAAATGAAAAAAGTAGCACTTATTGGGCTTGGCTCCATGGGGAGAAATCACTATAGAATTTTAAAAGAGATCAGAGGTTTTGAACTTGTTGCAATTTGTGATGTTGTAAAAAATAAAGATTATCCAGAGCCTTTTTACTCTAGTGTTGATGATATGCTAGAAAATGAGGGGATAGATGCTTGCGTCATAGTTGTGCCTACTTTTTTACACAAAGAGGTAGCTATAAAATGTCTCAAAAAAGGGAAGGATATATTTATCGAAAAACCTGTTGCTTCAACTGTTGAAGAGGGATATGACATACTTCAAATCGCAAATGAGATGAACAAAAAAGTAGCAGTCGGATACATAGAGAGATTTAACCCAGTAGTTAGTGCTTTAAAAGATGAACTTGAAGATACAGAGATCTACAGCATAGGCATCACTAGAGTTGGTCCATTTCCTCCTCGAATCGCAGATGTAGGGATTTTGACTGATCTATCTGTGCATGACATCGATCTCATAAGATATATCACTCAGCGAGAAATTGTCAAAACAAACATATATCGCTCCAGAAAAATTCACAACCACCACGAAGACAATGCAATGCTTTCATTTAAGCTAGAGCACGATATAGTTGCGAGCATCACAACAAATTGGCTTACTCCATTTAGAAAAAGGACTATAGAAGTTGCCACGAAGGATTCTTACTTTGAAGCTGACTTGATGGCTCAGGATTTGACAGAATTTTCGCAATACAAAAAAAACAACTCTTATGTGAAAAGAAAATGTATGGTAAAAAAAGAGGAGCCACTCCTAAGAGAACAGTTGGCATTTTTAAACTTTTTGGAGACAGGAGAGAGAAGCGGTCTTAGTACCATTGAAGATAGTATAATCACACTTGAAATTTCTGCTAAAAAACGAATTATTGACTAGAGATTGATGGGGTCAAATACCCCTCATCCACTAGAGTCTGAACAATTTGTCTGAAAATTGGCACTGCGGTCAGTGAAGCATAATAGTAGTATCTTTTTTCTGGATCTCTAACTAAAACTCCAATTGTAAATCTATGTTTTTTATCATTGGCAAAACCAAAAAACGAGCTATTATATTTCTTAGTATATCCACCATTTCCGGCTATCTTAGCAGTACCAGTCTTTCCGCCAATCTCCAATCCATCGTAAATAGCCGCTTTTCCTGTACCTTTTAAAACTGTTTTTATCAAAATCTTTTTCATTCTTTGGGCGATTGGGTCTGATATTATCTGCTTGCTAGAGAGTTCATCAAATTGACTTGGATCTCTATCTTTAAGAGCAAATTTACTAGCGATTTTTGGTGTAACCTCTCTTCCATGGTTATTAAACATATTGTATGCTTTTAAAAGTTGCATGAAGCTTATCCTAACGCTATATCCATAACCTACTGAAGCTTTGTATATCTCGGATCTGAATTTGTACAAGGGAGGAATACTACCTCTTGCCTCATGAGGCAAATCAATGCCTGTTTTAGATGTAAAACCAAAATCTTTTAAACCTTGGTAAAACTCGATTGGGTCTAAATTTTGAGCGAGTTGAGCCATACCTACATTGCTCGAGTGAACTATAACATCTTCGGCACTTAACCAATCATATTTATGAGAATCTGTGATCAAATGTCTTCCTATTTTGTATCTTCCCCCATAAATTCTCACCAAATCAAAAGGATTAACTTTTTTCGCCTTCAATAACAAAGCAAAAGTAAAAGGTTTCATAACTGACCCCGGCTCATAAGTAAATTCCGCTGCGGTTACATTTAGCGATGAATAATCAACTCTTCTTATAAAATCAGGGTTATATCTATTGCTAGAAGCTAGAGCTAGGATAGCGCCTGTTTTACTATCCATAACACAAACCGTAATCTCCTGTGCATCTAAGTACTTTTTTTTATCATCTAAAATTTTTTCTATATTTTTTTGGACTTTTAGAGATATATTTAGATAGATGTTGTAGCCATCTATTCTTTTTGTAAAGATACTGTTTCTATCTAAGATTACCGTTCCTAAAATGTCCCTTTTACCTTGTAAAACAGAATCCTCAATGGGTGCTAATTTATCGTTATAATACTTCTCTATGCCCTTTACGCCAACTACTTTGGTCATAGAATTTTTCTCTATCTTTCTGATATATCCGATGACTGGCGTAAGAGTATCGACAGCTGGATAAATCCTCTTTTCTCCACTCTCTGAGATATTCATACCGTGCAAAAAGGAGGCTTTTGTTTTTGGATTTTTATAAAATTGAAAGACTCTTAATCTATAGAGTTTTCTTGCTAAATTTTTTAGATATTTTGCTCTTTTTGAATCCACTTTATAAGATAAAACCACATTCCCAAAGTGAGAGTTAATGATTTTTGAAACTTTTCTTGGATCGTCTCCACTATACAAAGAGTATAGTTTTATAAAAAGTTGTTTTTTCTCAGGGTTTATATTTCTAGTGTCAAGCGTCACTTTAAATAGCTTTTTACTCGTCGCTACTCTAAATCCATCTTTGCTGATTATATCGCCTCTGAGGGCGTGATTTACCTCTTTGCGGATGAGAGTTGGGAGTCTTCTTTTAACACTTGACCAGTAAAATGTAGCTCCTAAAAAAAGCAAAAAACCCAGAGTTATGATAAAAAATAGGAAAATTATTTTGTATGTTTTTTGTCTGTTTTTTTGCATTTAATGTTTGAAGACTATATCTGTGTTCTAGCTATCTCTTTGTAGGCGTTAAGTGCTTTGTTTCTTATCTCTAGCATCATCTTCATGCTAAGTTCAGCCTTATCAATAGCGATAGCAGCCTGATGTAAATCTTTTACCTCGCCTGTTGCCATATCAGACATAGCTTTTTGAGAATCAACTTGCAGGTTATTTACCTCTGAGAGACTATTTTGCAACACTTTTGAAAAATCGCTACCACTTTGAGAGAGACCTTTTTTAGCCTCAGCATTGCCTAATAGTGATGAAATTTTACCTATACTATTTTGCATCTAATTAACCTCTTAATATATCTATAGCACTTTGAGCCATAGTTTTTGCACTTTGAAATGCAGCTACATTTGCTTGATACGCTCTTGTCGCCTCTATCAAATCCGACATCTCTATGACCGGATTGACATTTGGATATGCCACATATCCATCTTTGTTTGCATCTGGATTTGATGGATCATACTTCATCTTAAAAGCACTTTCATCTCTAACTACTTTATCTACTACAACACTCATTATAGCAGGATTTGCATCATTTTGTAAAGCAGGATCATCCAATGGATTTTCATATTTTAGCAAATTATTGTTATCTTTTATCTTATTGTTTAGCAATTTATCGAAATTTTGAGCTTTAAAGATAACCTCTCTTCTTTGATAAGGTCCACCCTCGCTTGTTCTTGTTGTATTTGCGTTAGCTATATTTGAGCTAATCACATTCATCCTAAATCTCTGAGCTGAGAGTCCATATCCGCTTATATCAAAATCACTTAAAAATGCCATTTTTTACACCTTTGCCGAAGCATCTAAAACGCTTTTGAAGATCAAGCTATCTTTTTTAAGCGCAGCAGTCAATGCACTGTACATCACTGCATTTTTGCTAAGCTCTGTTGTTTCAACATCCAAATCTACTGTATTTCCATCGTTTCTTTGGGTAATTCCATCTCTTAGATAAATTGTCGCTTTTTTATCATCTATCATTGAGTAGCCATCCATGTGAGATTTGTCTGTTTTTGCCATTTGAAGCTTTTTTGAACTATTGTCTCCCCAAATTTCTCTCTCTTTTTGCATCATAGCTGACTCAAAATCTATATCTCTTGCTTTATAGTATGGGGTATCGATATTTGCAATGTTTGAAGCTATCAACTCTTGCCTCATAGCCCTCTCTCCCATACCCATCGCTAAAAGTGAATGTGCTTTGCTTATCTCAAAAGACATATTTTCCTCTTTTTAAAAATTAGTGTGTCTCTTCTAAATCTATTTCTTAGAGGCAAATCCTCCCGTTGGTCTGAGCCTCATGAAATAGTTTTAGAAGAGATACACTGCATATAATTAAGCAAAATCTGTTCCATATTAAATACAAGCACTTTTTCAATAAATATTTTGTACAATAAGAAAAAAAAGAGTTTTATGCAAGCAGATAGATTATTATTTATTTTAAGTTCATTTTGTATCTTTGTAGGTATCGTTTTTTCCCTCTCTTTGCCTGTATTTACAAATATATATTTCGGATATAATGAGTTTCATTTTTTCATCAGACAGTTTGGTGTTGGTATGCTCAGTATCTTTGTCATGTGGTTTTTGTCGAGATTTAATCCGGAAAAAAGCTTAACTATCATCGGGTTTAGTATATTTTTGATCTGTCTTTTTCTCATGGGAATCATGCACTTTTTACCAGAAAGTTTTGTGACAAGTGCAGGTGGAGCAAAAAGATGGATAAGACTTCCTGGTTTCTCTCTAGCCCCAGTCGAATTTTTCAAGGTTGGATTTGTATATTTTTTAGCATGGAGTTTTGCAAGAAAACTAGACGAAAAGAAAAAATCTTTAAAAGAGGAGATAAAACTCATACTCCCATATGTTGCGGTTTTTACCTTAGTAGTTTACCTCATCGCTGTAATGCAAAACGATCTCGGACAAGTCGTAGTTCTTGCTTTAACACTTGCAATTATGCTTTTTTTGGCAGGAACTAGCAAAAAACTATTTATGCTCTCTATAGGAGGCTCTATCATAGTTTTTTTGATAGCTGTTTTTACATCTGAGCATCGAATCTTAAGGATAAAAGTTTGGTGGGGAACGATACAAAATATGGTTCTCTCCTTTTTGCCAGATAGCGTCGCAAATTCTCTTAGAGTCGAAAATGCACCTGAACCGTATCAGATATCAAACTCGCTAAATGCTATAAATCATGGCGGTCTTTTTGGTGTTGGCATCGGCTCAGGCTCTTTAAAATTAGGCTTTTTAAGCGAAGTCCATACCGACTTTGTTTTAGCAGGAATCGCTGAAGAGATTGGATACATAGGCATCTCTCTCATCACTCTAGTCATCTTTGTCATAGTTTTTCGCATCTTTAGAATTGCAAACAGAAGTGAAAACAGAGTACACTATCTTTTTTGTATAGGTATCGGACTGCTTATAGTGTTCTCATTTCTCATGAATGCCTATGGAGTCACATCTTTGACGCCCATCAAGGGAATAGCCGTACCTTTTTTAAGTTACGGAGGAAGTGCGATATTGGCTTTGAGTGTTGGATTGGGCATGGTTCTTATGATAAGCAAAAAGATAAAATTATGATAGCTCTTAGTGGTGGGGGCACAGGTGGGCATCTATCGATCATCAAGGCTTTGAAAAATGCTTTAAACGCAAAGGGCATCCAACCGGTATATATAGGCTCAAACAGCGGTCAGGATAGAGATTGGTTTGAAGATGAAGATGGATTTTCTAAAAAATTCTTTCTAAATTCACAGGGAGTTGTAAATAAAAAGGGTTTCAAAAAAATAGCCTCACTTGCCCAAATCTTCAAATCTGCCTCTACATGTAGAGATATTTTCAAAGAACACAACATAAAAAGCTTGATTTCAGTAGGTGGCTACTCAGCTGCACCAGCCTCTTTTGCAACCATAGCCAGCAGAGTTAATCTCTATATACACGAACAAAATGCTGCCATGGGAAGATTGAATAAAATCCTAAAGCCATTTGCAAAGGAGTTTTTTAGCTCATATGACGACAGAAGCAAAGTGAAAGATTATCCCGTCGATATATCTTTTTTCCAAAACAGAAAAAGTATAAAAGAGTTAAAAACCATCATATTTTTAGGTGGCAGTCAGGGCTCTAGGGCTATAAATTTACTTGCGATGGAATTAGCAAAAGAGCTTAACAAAAGAGATATAAACATAATCCATCAGACAGGAAAAAATGAGTTTGAAAAGATAAAGACATTTTACCAACAAAACAATTTAAAAGCTGATGTTTTTGATTTTTCATCTAAATTGATAGAGAAAATCTCAAAAGCAGATTTTGCTATAAGCAGATCGGGTGCTAGCACCCTATGGGAGTTATGTGCTCTTGGAACCCCCACTCTTTTCATCCCCTACCCCTATGCAGCAGGCGACCACCAATACTACAATGCAAAAAATCTAGCAGACAAAAAACTGGCACTTTTAAGAAGAGAAGATGAAATAGAAGCAAAAAAGATACTCAAAGAGATAGATAAACTAAACCTAGAAGAGATATCTAGCAATCTAAAAAAAGAGATAAATCCTGATGGAGCTATGAAAATCATAGAAGAGATCATATAACTCTTTTGGTTATCATGTCTCTTTTTTACTAACTGAGTCAGTCCTATAGGATTTAAAATCTTTAAGACTGCCTTTGAAGATGTTTTCTTGTCCCAAATAGAGGCTGTATCCAAAGCTAGTCAAATAGCTAGTGATAACTGCGGCAGTCATAGGAATCACAACATCATCATGGCTCATCTCTGTGATCATCACGATAGCTGCGAGTGGAGTCTTTGCCGCGGCGGACAAAGCTGCGCCCATGCCAGCGAGCGTGAACATCACGAGTTGATCAGGAAAAATATGTCCAAAGATATTTCCTAATGCTGCACCTATGATCAAAACAGGCAAAATCAAACCACCAGGAATCCCAAAGCCTAGAGTAAAGCTTGTTATCAAAATCGTAAAAATGATTATAGAAATATCTACGCTGATCGGAAAATTCATTTGAGCTAGATTTGAGAGAATCTTCATGTTAACTGGAGCTGATAGAACATCTATATTGTTTGTCAAGTAGTATAGGCCAATCATCAATGGAACTGCTATCAATGTACCAATAAAAGGCTTTCTTCCAAGGGTAATAATCTTTGCAATTTTTGCAACAAAATGAAATATAATGGTATAAAGATACATAACAATAGAAACAGCAAAGCCCATGGCTATGATATAGGGGATGCTATCTAGTGTCCAAACGGCTTTACTTGTAAGTTGTATAAATGCGTGATTTCCCCTAAAAAAGGAGAAAGTAAGATAGCTGACAATCGAAGCCACAATCATAGGAACAAATGGACGATAATCAAAATCATAAGTGTTTTCAAGCTCCATCGCAAAGATAGAACTACCAAGTGGTGCTTTCAAAAGAGCTCCCGTAAATGCTCCACCACCTATAAGTCCGAGCATATTTTTAAATTTTTTACCAAACCCATAAGCTTTTCCAATCCACTCACCTATACCGACTCCCAAGAAAAAAGAGGGTCCCTCACGACCAGCTATAAATCCTCCAGAGAGCGTAAAGATAGATATGATCAGTTTATACATCAATGTCTTCATACTTATATATTTCATTGTCTTTAGATGCAAGATAGAGTACCCGATACCGGGACCACCAGCTTCTGGGCTCTTTTTTAAAACTTGACCCGTCATGATGGCTACAAGCAATGGATAGATAAAAAGATATATGATATTGGTAGAGAGGAAGTTGTTTATATTGACAACAGCCAAATCCATGATAGATGCGATTATGCCCATCGTGATGCCAACCGCTATAGAAAACGGCAACCACTTTCCCAAGAAGAAAAATATAGATAAAGAGTCAATTTTAATGTCAGGAGAGTAAATATGCTCCCTAAATGCTCTTTTTATATGCTTAAGCACTTGTACATTTTTATTGCCAAAAATCAAATAAACAAAAAAATCTCTAATCTTATTCATAATCCCACCTAATATGACAATATTATCACATTAAATCTTAAAGTGTTTTTTATTTATCAGACTTTTTTAAAAAAGTGGCTAAGTTTTATTAAAGTGTGTAGTTTTTTCTATTTTATTTTGTGTTTCATTTCGTGATTCATCATGCAGCCCCTCATGCCTCTGGAGTTTTGAGCCGCTATCCAATCAGTCATGACTCCTATATCTTTATCTGAAAGCTTTCTGTATGAGGGCATTGAGGCATTTGCAAACATTGGGTATTTTCCATAACTTCCATATTTTATACTTTTTGCGATACCTTTTTTTGAAACGCCAAACCAACCAGAATGCATCTTTGCAATCATAAAAAATGACGGCGCTGACTTGATACCCATAACATTGTGGCACTTCATGCAGCCATTTTTGCGAAGTAGTTCTGGGGCATTTTTTGCCATAAGAGCAGATCCAAATATACCAAAAATCATAAAATATAAAATGACTCTTCTCATAAGGACCTCCTCTTGTAGTTTTTTATGTGACTAAAAATTGTCCCATCATTCCACCATCTTCATGCTCTAGTATGTGGCAGTGAAACATGTATGGAAACTTATCATCACTATAATCTTTAAATTGCACCATTATATCAGTTTTTGTATTACGTTTCGATATAACTGTATCTTTAAAGCCCTGTTCACTCAATGGTGGCTTTTTACCATTGATAGATAAAATTTTAAATTGCGTATTGTGAACATGAAACGGATGCGTCATATCTGAATTGTTGATAATAGTCCATATCTCAAAGCTGTTTTTCTTAGCAACCGCATCGATTCTGTTCATATCCATACTTTTACCATTTATAAGAAAAATATTATGCGGGTCACTCATCATTCCCATTCCGCCTCTCATATTTAGATCAAAATCCCTATGAGTTACAGCATCTTTTGGATCCCATTTAGGATGTTTTACTAAAGACGCAGGTACACTTCTATTGCTTTTAACAGCATTTTTTGAATCTATCTTCATCAAATCAAACTCAATATCAAGCCCCATTCTTTGACTCATCATCCCCATCATTCCCTCGTTTTCACCAAGGGCTCCTTTGTGGTTTTTAAGTACAACATCTTTTCCGTCACTCAAATCTACAACGATATCTATCCTCTCGGCAGGTGCTAGCCTGATTTGATTCATCGTAACCGGTTTTTCAATAAGACCTCCATCTGTGCCTATAACCTTAAACTTCCTGTTATCACTAAATCCTAGGAGATAAAATCTAGCATTTGAGCCATTTAATATCCTAAATCTTGTCAATTTCTTTTTTACTTTTAAAGTTGGAGCTATTACACCATTTACCAATACATAATTGCCGTGTATTCCCATCATTCTCTCTGGCATCGTAGTTACATATCTAAATGAGCCATCTTTATTAAAGTTTCTATCTTGAAGCACTACTGGTATATCATCCACTCCATACTCATCCGGCAAATTTAGTTTTTTGTTTTTATCTTCATCTATGATAACAAGTCCGGCCAAACCTTTATATACCTGCAAACCGGTTTGGTGCAACATGTGTGAATGATACCAAAGCATTGAAGCGTTATTTGTCACAGTAAATTCTGATTTCCAAGTATTGCCATTTTTTATAACTTGATGTGGTCCACCATCCATGGCAGCTGGCAGTTCAAATCCATGCCAATGCATAGTAGAGTCATAACCTAGTGAATTTTTTACATTCACTTTGATAGCATCACCTTTTTTCATTCTCAGCGTTGGACCTAAAAATGCTCCATTGATGCCTATCGTCTGAGTTTTTAAACCTTTGAAAAACTCCATCTCGCCTTTTTGAAACTGAAGATTATAGACTTTTTTGCCATCTTTACTCTCTCCTTCATACAAAGGAGGTACTGCAAATTTTCTCTCGTTCTTAAAGATATCGTA
>JALSKH010000108.1 GCA_026988975.1 Campylobacteraceae bacterium | reverse complement strand
TCTATTTTGCTAATGCTTCTTTTTTTGCAAGATATTCATCTTCTGATATCTCACTATTTGCAAATCTTCTTTTTAAAACTTCCAAAGCACTGTCGTTTTGTGATTGAAATATCTGATTACTGCCATTTTGGTTATTTTTGAAAAACACAAACAGTAAAACTCCGATTAATAAAATAAATATTAAAAACATTGATCCACCTCCCATCATATAATCTCCCATATCTCCCATTCCAAAGAAGTTTCCTTGAGTTGGCATACTATCTCCTTTTTATTTTGCAAAGCTCTTTTTCAACTGTTCTATCTGTGATTTATTAAGGATAGAAAATGCTTTTGCCATGTTGTTTGACATCAATTTCAACATTTTTTTGTGATTTGCATTCATACTGTCTTGAAAAGCTTTTTTGTCAAAAGAGTCCCCTTTTATAAAGCCTCCCATATGTTTTTTTGTTCCGTACATCAATTTTTTCATCTCTAGTCTCATTTCATCTTTTAAGATAGATAGTTGAAACCTCTGATCGTTTGTAAGATTTAGTTGTGAAAACATATGCATTCCACCCATCATGCCCATGCCTCGACCCATCATATTTCCACGACCACCCATCATGCCTTGTCTTCCGGACATCATACCTTGTTGGCCGCCCATCATACCGCGTTGTCTTGGCATCACTCCTTGTTGACTACCCATCATACCTTGTCTATTTTGCATTTTGCCTTGTTGACCTTGCATCATTTGCTGACCACCCATCATGCCTTGTTGGCCTGACATCATATCGCCATCATTGTCTCCACCATGTGCAAATGCACCAACACTCAATACTCCAGCTATTGCAACTACTGCTAATGTTCTCTTTTTCATCATATTCTCCTGTTTTTTATCAAGATTAACTTGATTGATGGTGAAATTGTAATGTAAGAGTATTAGTTAAGTATTAGTTTTGAAAGGTTTAATTGAAAAGTAGTGCCAACGCCTATGGTTGAGTCTACATGTAGAGGTATTTTCATCTTTTTTGAGAGTTTTTGCACTATATGCAGACCGATTCCTAGCCCTCTAGAGGTCTCTTTATAGAATCTGTTAAATATCTTTTTGGGTTTTTTGATACCATGTCCACTATCTTGGATACTCAAAATTCTATCTTCGCCTAGAGTTATAGTGACGGTTCCATTTTTTGTATTGTATTTGCAAGCATTTGAGAGTATATTGTCTAAGATTCTGATAAAACCGTCTTTATAGCAGTATATAATCTTATCTTTTATATCAGTGTTAAACTCTATATTTGGATATACGCCTTGCATATATAAGACTCTTTGTAAAATTATCTCTTTTATGTTAAATTTTTCACTCTTGGAGATCTCATTTTCTAGGTACTCTTTTAGATTGTTTTGTAGATTTAAAATCGTCTCTACTCCACCCTCCACTCTTTTTATATTTTTATTATCTATACTCTTTTTTAAGATACTCAAATTTAATCTAATAGTAGAAATTGGGGTATTAAAATCATGCAGTATATCTTTTATAAACTCATCTGTAAGTTTTAGATAGCGTCTGTATGGATAGAGTGCATAAAGAGAAAACAGGACAGATATGACAAAAATCAACAACAAGCTTTTTAGAAAATCTTCCAAGCTTGTCTTAAAAATGAGTCTCTCATCTTGGTCAAGATTTGATACCGGATATGAAACTTTTATCAAAGTATCATTTGAATCTTTTGATTTAAAATATACAGAAAAATTTTTCTTCTCTAAGTAAAATGAGTTTAGCGTCAAATCATCTCTTTTGGGAACTATCTTTTTTGTAAAAAAGCCAACATTATCCCCTAGGCTTGCTATTTTCATTTGAGAGTATATAGAGTCTTCAAAATCATGTATATTACTTTGATATGACTGGTATACAAGAAACCATACAACACTCGAAAGTGATATAAAAAAGAGCAAAAAACTCTTTATAAATGACTCAATCTCAACTCTTCTCAAGAATATACCCACTTCCTCTTATATTTTTGATATCTAATCCCGTGCTATTTTTGAGTTTGTTTATATGAAACCTAAGTGCATTTGGACTCGGTTTTTCCAAACACTCATAAAGCTCATCTTTTAGTATAATTCTATCGGTATTTTTGATAAAAAGCTCAAATAGATGCATTTGAACAAGTGCTAGATATATGCTTTTTCCATTTTTTACTATCTTGCCCTCTTTTGGATAGTAAGTTATATCGCCAAATAAGATCTTTTTTTCATTTTGAGCAAGTTTGAGATTGACCTTTACGAGCAACTCTTCTGGATAAAAAGGTTTTTTGATAAAATCGTCCCCACCAACTTCAAAACCTTTCAAAAAAGTTTTCAAATCAGTCATAGCACTTATAAAGATAGCCGGTGTCATATCATCAGCATCTCTAAGAGATTTTAATATATCCAACCCATCGATATCAGGCACATTTATATCAAATATATACAGATCGTAGTGATTGTCATAGCTACTATCAATAGCACCATTTCCTGTAGTTACATAATCCACACTATATCCGCTATCAACTAGCAAATCCTCAATAGTTTCGCCCAATGCGACATCATCTTCAAGTAGTAGTATTTTCATTTGAACATTATAACATTTTTGAATTAATAGAGAGAAAAGAAATGGTGCGCTCAGAGGAATTCGAATCCCCGACCGCTGGTACCGCAAACCAGTGCTCTATCCAGCTGAGCTATGAGCGCACATATAATAAGGTCGGTATTATACCCAATTTTTTATAAATATCAAAGAGTTTTTTTAGCTTTTTTTTGTTGCAAGATTAATCCAAAAACTATCAAGACCAAACCAACAAGTGTAGAGACCAATATCTTCTCTCCAACAAAAAAGCGTATAAATATCAACGATATAAAAGGGGATATAAAGATAAGATTTGCGATTTTAGAGCCATTGTTTGTCAATTTCATTGCATTTAACCACAAAACATATGTTATGCCCATCTCAAAACAACCCACATATATCGAACCAAGAAGCCCATAGATGCTAAAAGATAGGGTTTGATTGGATATCAAAATATATAAAGATAAAAAGATAAAACCTGCTAAAAAATTCACAAAAAGCCCAACAACGGGATCAATATCCAACTTCACACTATAAATCCAATACATTGCCCATATCACCGTAGATAAAAAAGCTAAAAAAACACCAAATTTTGATGAAAATGTAAAACCGATCAAATCACCCTGAGTCGATATGACCAATATACCAAGATAGCAGATCAGTCCTGCTAAAAAGTCATAAATGCTAAGTTTGTGTTTCAATACAAAAAAAGATAAATAACTAAGTGTTAGTGCCCAAGTATAGTTGATCGGTTGTGCCTCTTGAGCAGGTAAAAGGTCATAGGCTTTAAAGAGAACCAGATAATATAAAAATGGATTTAAAAAACCCAAAAGAGATAGTTTTAGATATATGTTGCGGTTATAACCAAGAAGTAATTGAATTTTATTTTCTCTAAATATGATAACCAAAAGTACAAATGCAGATACAAAAGCCGAATAAAAAAGAAGTTCAACAGGAGAAAAATACCGCAGCGTTATCTTAAATGCACTCGCAACCGTGGACCATAAAAATACAGAAAACAAGCCGTACATGTAGGCCTTATTTTGATTATTGTTTATATTCATATAGGATTATACAATATTTTTAGCAACTCTTAGATAAAATAAGTACCTAACCAAGATGAAAAATAAGGATGATTATGAATGATAAAGTGATAGCTTACCAAGGGGTCGAGGGCGCTTACTCGCATCTAGCTTGCAAAAATGTATTTCCAAAATCTATCTCTATAGCTTGTGAGAGTTTTGAAGATGCTATGAATTTAGTAGAGAATGAAACAGCAGATTTTGCTATGATACCCGTCGAAAACTCGACTGCAGGCAGAGTGGAAGAGATATACAGACTCATACCCAAATCATCACTCTTTATAGTCAGTGAACATTTTGAGCCAGTAAATCACTGTCTGCTAGGAGTAAAAGACTCAAAACTTGAAGATATAAAGTATGTCGGCTCACACCCGCAAGCACTTGCACAATGCTATAAAAATATCATAGATTTAAACCTAACAGCCGTAGCAAAGTTTGACACAGCAGGCTCTGCAAGAGAGATACAAGAGAAAAATAACCAAAATTTTGGAGCGATTGCATCAAAACTTGCAGCTGAACTATATGACTTAAAAGTTTTAAAGGAGTATTTTGGAGATTTAAAGGGCAATGTAACTAGATTTATAATACTCTCTAGAAAAAATATAATCCCAGATTTTGAAAAAGATAAAGAGTATATCACCTCTTTGATATTTCATGTCAGAGATATTCCCGCTGCACTATACAAAGCATTAGGAGGATTTGCCACCAATGGCGTAAACCTTCTGAAGCTAGAAAGTTACTCAATGACCGGTTCTTTACAAGTAAGTAGATTTCATATAGACATAGAAGCCCATCCTGAAGAAAAGAGATTAAAATTAGCACTTGATGAGTTAAAATATTTCGCAAAAGAGATAAAATATCTAGGTATATATGAAAAACACAAAGGGAGAGAAAATTATAAATTATTGTAAAAGTTAAAAAATAGGAAAATCAAAAATAAATCAAGAAGTTAAGAAAAAAGTTATAAAATTAAATAAGTAAAAGTAAAATTCCAAGAATCCGGCAGCGACCTACATTTCCACAACAGTAAGCTGCAGTATTATCGGCGATGAGTTGCTTAGCTTCTAGGTTCGAAATGGGACTAGGCGTTTCCAACTCTCTATAGCCACCGGAAATCTTGAAGTAAATATATAAACATATACTTAATTCAAGATTTGACTCTTGGACTGATTTATCATAAATTGATATATGAACGACTCTGTAACCATTGGGTCAAAGCTTTAGCTTTGGGGACCCATCGTGTGAAGCCTTAGTGAATATATCAGATTTATTATAAATCAATAGTATTGTCAAGTCAACAAAGATTGCAAATTAAAACAATTCGACTAGATTTCTCTACTCAATGATCAATCTTATTATACTTAATAAGAAAGTGATACAATCGAATATAAAAAAGTAAGCCAAACGACCT
>JALSKH010000107.1 GCA_026988975.1 Campylobacteraceae bacterium | reverse complement strand
CTCCTTTTAAATAATTGGAGTATTGTAACACAAAAGGTATTAAGATAGTTTTAGATATATTCTTGATATACTACAAAAAAATTTAAGCCAGGATAAGATGTTTATACCACAAGAATTTATAAAAAAGAAGAGAGACAATTTGCCTCTAAAAAAAGAGGAGATAGAAGAGTTTATAAAAGGTGTTAGTGACGGAACTGTTGCAAATGAACACATCAGCGCATTTGCTATGGCAGTATATTTCAATGGTATGAGTTTAGATGAAAAGACAAATCTTACGCTAGCGATGAAAAACTCGGGCAACACACTATCTTGGGACTTAGATGGTCCTATCGTAGATAAGCACTCAACCGGAGGCATCGGAGATATTGTTTCTTTGATGCTAGGAAGTATGCTCGGTGCTTGTGGTCTCTATGTACCCATGATAAGCGGCAGAGGATTAGGGCACACAGGAGGAACATTAGATAAACTAGAGTCGATTCCGGGCTACAATGTTTTTCCAGATGATAAACTTTTCAAACAAGTCGTCAAAGAGTGTGGTGTTGCTATCATAGGGCAAACAAGTTCATTGGCACCAGCAGATAAAAGGATCTACTCAATCAGGGATGTAACAGCAACAGTAGAGAGCGTTCCTATGATAAGTGCTTCAATACTATCTAAAAAATTAGCTGAAGGATTAGATGTTTTGGTTATGGATGTAAAAGTAGGTAGCGGAGCTTTTATGCCAACATATGAGCTTTCAGTTGAACTCGCCAAATCCATAGTAGAGATCGCAAATAATGCAGGCGTTAAAACAGAAGCTATCTTGACAGATATGAACCAATCTCTAGCCTATAGTGCCGGAAATGCGATAGAGGTGCAAGAGGCAGTTGAGTATCTTGCAAACAAAAGAGTAAATCCCAGACTTCACAGCGTCAATATGAAACTATGCACTTCTGCCCTACTAAATAGCGGCATAACAAAAAGCGAAGATGAAGCGATAGATAAACTAGAGGGAGTTTTAAACAGCGGAAAAGCTTTGGAAGTTTTTGCAAAAATGGTCAATATGCTAGGAGGTCCAAGTGATTTTTCTGAAAATTATGAAAAATACCTCCCAAAAGCAAACATCATAAGATCAATCTTTAGTGAAAGTACTGGTATCGTAGAGTCAATGGATGCAATCTCGCTAGGTATGAGCGTTGTAGGATTAGGCGGAGGAAGAGTAAGACCAGGAGACAAAATAGACCACAGTGTCGGCTTAGAAAACATCATCAACCTTGGCAATCAAGTTGAAAAAGATACTCCCATAGCCACCATACACGCAAAGGACGAACAGAGTTTTGAAATCGCAAAAAAAAGAGTCTTAAGCGCCATAAAAATTGGCGATAAAAAAATAGAAACAAAAGAGATATACGAAGTGATAAGATAGGGCTACTTTTTGGAGTTGCCCTATCGTTGAAGTAGCTATTCTTGATTGTCTAAAAAGTACTGTATCAACTCTTTTTTGGATATTTTATTTTTTCCTTTGCCATAGATATTTTCTTCTAATTTTAAGAGTATATCTTCTATATAATCGTCACTCTTTTGATATGGCAACAGTAGGTCAAAAAGCTCTTTATCATTTTTGGTTTTGTCTATTTTTTTTATGATTGGTATCTCTTTTTTTACTACTTCTCTTTTTGAAAATTGATTGTATCCTATGACACATAAAGCTCCTAAGATAAATCCAAATAACACATACAGATATCCGCTAAAAGTGCTGGTTTGTGCTTTTTGTGTTGGCGATGATGCTTGAACTGTAGGTGTTTGCATATCTATTTTTGGGGTTATCTCTTGTCTGTTTCCGCCTGTTACTTTTATCTTTATCGGTTTTGTCTCTTTTGTTACTACTTTTTTTAAGTCTTTATCAAAATAGCTAAACTTTAGAGCTGGAATCGTAAAGTCTTTGTCAGCTATTAGGGCTACTTTTTGGGTAAAAACTCCGCCGTAATTACCACTGTTTAAGCCTGATTTTATTTTCGGCTCATCACTATATACTACAACATCTGCGATATCTAGAGGGAATTTTTTTATATCGTCTATATTTCCGACTCCATTGATCTTTATAGTTAAATTGACTGGCTTATTGGCTCTTGTTTCTCTTTTATCTACAGTTGCTTTTATGTTATACTTTCCATAAACTTCTAGGTTGTTTGGCAAGGGCTTTACATGTAGATATAGTTTGTTTGAGATGATCTTTTTCCACTCTAAGGTTTGGTCAAATGCATCAAAAAATGGGTCTCTAAAAAAATTACCCCCACTGTTTCTTCGACTAAAAACACCTATATTTGCCACAACTGGATTTATAGTAAAATCTCCTTGTTTTTGAGGAAATACAAGATAGTGATAAGTCTGCACAACCATATCTCCCTGAGTTGATTTTACAGGCTTTTTACTGCTTTTTATCCAAAAATCGCTTATCTTTAAAGGCGTTAGCATTATCTTATCTGCAACAGCGTCTAGCTTGTACTTAAAAACGACATCCACTTTTACCGGCTCACCAACATATACACTGTTTTTATCCATCTTCATACTGATGGAAAATTTATCACCCTGTTTTGAAGCTGTCGGTTTCACTACGCTTATCTTTATCTCATCTGTTTTGTACTTTTTACCATCAACAATAACCGGATAAGATGGTATGTACATGCTTCGCTTAGGTGCAAAAGAGTATGTTTTTGCAACGGTACTACTATAGTTGCCGTTTATAATATTTACACTATTTGATGTTGAAACTCCAAGCACTCCATAACCTGCTATTTTGTTTAGATTTGGAAATTTTGGATTTTTTCCACTTGCGCTTATCGTAAACTGTACGGTGTCACCACTATATATAGTATCTTGATTTACGAACGCCTTCACACCTGCAAACAGCGTCGTACTCAGAAAAATGAAAGCTAAAATTTTACCAAGGATTTTCTTCATTTCTCTTATCTCCTTTCTTGCTTAGTGGCAACAGTAGGGTATTTATCCCTCTTTGATTTAACATTTTTTTATATTTTCTCTCTTCCATATCGCTTATCGGTTTGATTTTTTTCATCTTTCCTGCTTTACTCTTTTTTTTCTGTTCTTGCTTCTTATCTTTTTTGCTTTGATTTTGCTTGTCTCCGTTTTGCTTCTGTTTTTCTCTGTTGCCTTTGCTTTTGTCACTCTGTTTTTTGTTTTTGTTTTTACCGCTTTTTTTATCTTTTTTCTGGTTTTTACCGCTTTTGTTTTTATCTTTGTTCTTTTTGTTTGACTTCTTACCGTTCTTTTTCTTTTTCTTGCCACTTTTCTTTTTTTTCTTGTTTTTTTTCTCTTGCTTTTTCTTTTTCTTCTTCAAAAGCTTTAGATTATACTCGGTATCTTTATCTTTTTTTATCTTCAAAGCATCCTCGTAACTCTTTATAGCTTTATCAATTTTTCCAAGATTTGCATAAGTGTTTCCCATGTTGTGCAACTTCTTGAACTTAAGATTTGGGTCACTTACTTTTTTATACTCACTCAATGCCTTTTTATACATCTTTGCTTTATAGTAACTATTTGCCAGGTCATATGAGGCACCTTGTTTCTCTTGTACCTTTTTATAGAGTTTTATGGCACTTTTATAATCTTTTTTATCATAACTATTTTGCGCCTTGTTTATATCCATAAAATCCAATATACTAGCTTGCAAAATTATGAAACTTAAAAACAGAACTATTAAATTTCTCATCTCTTTCTCCAATCAAGCAGTGAAAAGTTTGCCATAAAAAATAGTAAAATCGCTAAAGACAGAGGATAGTAAAAAAGCTCCCGTCTATCTTTTATAGAATTTTCTTGTGAACCAGTAGCCTTAAATCTGGATTTTATCGCACGAGCCAACATGGAGATATCTTTTTTTGATAAAGATGAGCGCATATATGCTCCTCCTGTTTGCAGTGCAAGTTTTTTTATATTTTCATTTATCTTCACTACCACAATATTTCCGTTTTTATCTTTCATAGGACCATTTTTAGTTCCGATAATCCCGCCTTTATCAGTTCCTATTGCATATACAAAAACTACGATATTATGTTTTTTTGCGTATGTTATCTCTTTAGTAAAATCTTTTTGATCACCACCATCAGTAAAAATCAAAAATGCTTTCTTCTTGTCCGTATGATATAGCTCATTTGCAGCTTTAAGTGCACTCATAAAGTCTGTTCCTCGCAGACTCATACTAGCAACACTGAGATTTTTCACCAAAAAATCCAAAGAGTGGTAATCCTCACTAAGAGGAGCTACCAAAAATGACTGTGAGCTAAAACCTATAATACCTACTCTAGCATTTTTCATATCTCTCAAAAAGAGATCAAACTTCCTCTTTGCCAATGCAAATCTACTAGGATAAACATCATTTACAAACATTGAATTGGATATATCAAGCCCTGCTACGACATTTATAAAGCTTGATTTTACTTTTATCTCGCCTTTGTTGATCACCGGTCTAGCAAGGGCAATGATGATGAAAAAGAGCGATAAAATTAACAATACACCTCTAACTCTTTTGCTAAAACCTCTATTTTTTACTCGGATTTTATCTAACACTTCCGCACTAAATAGTGACTCATAAGAGTTTTTGCCATACTTCAAAAAGTAAAAAAGCGGCAACAATAGAACCAAAGCCCAAAGAAACTCTACATATAGAAAACTCATCATGCTAACTCCCTGTTTTTTCTAAAGAACAGAAGCACTATAAAAAATAGAGCCAGACTTAGCGGATAAGCAAAAAGATACCTCTTTTTCACATATTTATTTGCTTTGATTTTACTTTTTTCTAGTTTATCTATGGTGTCATATATCTCTTTTAAACGCTGTTTGCTATTTGCTTGAAAAAACTTTCCGCCTGTTTCTTTAGCTATCTTTCCAAGTACGGCTGGATCAAAATCTCCTACACCGCCAATGCCTACGGTATATACTTTTATGCCATACTTCTTGAGCGTCTTTATGGCAACATCTAATGGAATATTTTCTACATTATTCATACCATCAGTCAGCAAGATAGCTATTTTCTTCTTCGCATGTGAATTTTTAAAGAGGTTTGAACTCAAAAAGAGTGCCTCATAAAGTGCTGTTCTCCTACTGCCTGCAACTCCTGCTTGAAGTCTGTTTAGTAATCTTTTTATACTCTTTTTATCATAAGTCAGAGGAACTGCCACATAAGCAAAATCTCCAAAAACAGTAAGCCCTATCTTGTCATGAACTCTTTTATCTAAAAAATCACCAACTATCTCTTTTACTATATCAAATTTACTGTTTTGCGCCATAGAGCCACTTGCATCAACGAGTAGAGATATCTCATAGCCTTTGTCATTTTTGATACTTATCTCATCTTTTATAACTGGGCTTGCAAGGGAGATAAGCAGAAGTGAGATGATGGAGTATTTGAGTATATTTTCCAAAAACAGACTCTTTTTTGTTGCCTTTTTTAAAAATCTCACCGTTGGAAAATAGAGTGCACCCATCTTTGCCTTGCAAAAAAATTGACACAATATAAATGGCACTATAATCAAAAATACCCAAGGAAACTCAAAAACGATTTGATTTAACATTACTTGAGTCCTTTGATGATTTTTTTGATGCTCTGTTTTAACTCTTCTTTCATGTTAGGTATCTCTTTTTTATACTTATAAATCTCTAGTTTTTCTAGCAAATTCTCTATCTCGTTTCTATTTTCATCACTTATAAAAAAAGGAATATTTAGCGTAAATCCATAAGCTATATCTTTTGGATTTTGAAAATCTATATCTTGAAGGTTTTTAAGTGCAATCTCTTTTGAAGTCGGTTTTTTTCTAGCTCTTGGTTTTCTATAAAGATAAAAAGCGACAATCAAAAGCACGATAAAAGCAAGCAAAATCGCCAAAAGGTAGTACAGCGAATAGTCACTAACTTGAACTATGCCTTTTATATCTTTTAATTTCTCCAACTTTTATCCTTTTAAAATCTGTGATATTTTTATGTACTTGTCATCATCGCTATATATCTTGCCAAACTTAATCTTGTGTTTCAAAAAGTGCTTTGCAAGCTCTTGATCGTGTTCACTCAAAAGTCTTCTATACTCTTTTAGACTACTCTTGTCCAAACTCATATCATCTTCACTTAAAGTAATAGGGTCAACCAAAGAGATATCCCCCTTAAATGACGGATTCTCTTCAAATCTATCCCTAACGATAAGGGCATAAACCTCATTTTTATGTGAAATCGTCGAAAGATCAACAGCACCATAAAAATCACCTATCAAAAAAATCAATGATCTTTTTTTGACAGTAGAGTTTAAAAATGTACAAAAACTCTCATAATCCACATTTTTACCGATAGGATCAAGATTTAATGCATAACCTATCGTATCCTCTAAGACTCCTAATTTTTTAGTCGGCTTAAAGAGTTGTTCTAGTTGTTCATCATAAAATATAGTCGTAAGATTGTCACTATTTTTCAAAGCAGAGTAACTCAAAAAGCCCAAAACTTCAGCCATAGCGTCTTGCTTGGTGACTTTTGTTCCAAAGTTGATGGAGCCGTTTACCAAGTAGGCTATTATGACATTTAGTTCTCTCTCTTCGTTAAAAAGATTGACCTTTACGCCCAAACCTTTGGCAGTTGATTTCCAGTTTATGGCTCTGACATCATCACCTATAACATAATCTTTTATCTCCGAAAAATCAAGCCCAGTTCCTTTGAAAGTGCTAAGAGTGTTGCCGAGATTTCCAGTAAAAACTCGCTTCTTGACCTTTAAGAGTATCTCTTTGAGTCTATTTGTAATCATCAGTTTTCCCTAAGGGGCTTTGATGGTATTTAAAATTTTCTCTACAACTTTATCACTATCTAAACCACTAGATTCTGCTTGATATGTGAGTATAATTCTATGTCTCAAAACTGAATTTGCAACTTTTGCCACATCTAATGGAGTTACAAAATCTTTTCCTCTTAGTAGTGCCATGGCACGGCTAGCTTTATAGATATCTATAGAAGCTCTCGGACTCGCACCAAACTCTATCATGCCTTCTAAATCACCCAAACCATACTTTGCGGGATACCTTGTAGCAAATATGATCTCTATCATATACCTTTGAAGTTCATCATCTACATGTACGCTTTGAAGCTGCTCTCTTAACTTAAATATATCGTCCACACTGGCTACTTGATGAACCTCTTGGAAACCATTTTTTGCAACTCTTTGCACTATCTCAAACTCTTCATCCTGTGTGTTATATCCAACCATAACCTTAAGCATAAATCTATCTAGTTGAGCCTCAGGAAGTCTGTAAGTACCCTCTTGCTCCACTGGATTTTCAGTAGCCATAACCAAAAAAGGCTCATCTAGCTTAAAGGTAGTATCCGAAATAGTAACTTGCTTCTCCTGCATCACTTCAAGCAGAGCCGATTGCACTTTGGCTGGAGCTCTGTTTATCTCATCGGCTAAAAGTAGATTTGTAAAAATCGGACCTTTTCGGACATTAAAGCTGGAGTCTTTCTGGTTATAAACTTCAGTTCCTACAACATCACTTGGAAGAAGATCTGGGGTAAATTGGATCCTCTTAAACTCCAATCCAAGAGACTTTGAAAGTGCATTTATAGCTGTCGTCTTAGCGAGTCCCGGAACTCCCTCAACAAGTATATGACCACCGCTAATCAAACCAATCAAAAGTGAATCTACCAAATCCTCTTGACCAACTATAATCTTCGCTATCTCTTTTTTTATCTCTGAAATTTTAGTATCCATCTTTACCCTTATAATATTTTCATTGGCTTTTCCATAACTCTTTCTTAGAGGACAAATCCTCCCTTCGGTCTGAGCCTCACAAAAGAGTTACGGAAAAGCCAATGAAATTTTATTATGAAATTTTAAATATTATTTTAATAGTACCTAAACAAAGCCTATTTTTTCCTTGGCAAGATAATCTTCAAGATACCATTTTTATACTTGGTACTCATCTTGCTGCTATCTGCATCGCTTGGCAAAGATATACTTCTGGCAAATGAACCTTCATATATCTCTTGAGACATAAAATTTGATTTTTTCTCATCTTTTTTCTTGCTTGTTTTTGCCTCTATAGTCAAAATACCATCTTTTGTTTTTACGCTTATATCATTTTTGTCGCTACCAGGAATACTAACACTTAACTCATACCTATCTTTATAGCTTTTCATATTCATCGCTGGGGATATACTCATATCATTTTTGAAAAACTTTTCAAACTCGGGCATTGAAGCAAATTGCGAATTCATAGAGTTGAAAACTTTTTGCATATTTTGCTCCATCTTTTGCATCTGTTCAAAAGGATTAGAGCTAAATATACTATTTAGATTTTCATCTTTAAGTGACTTAATCGCATAGCTTTTTGGAACAAGCAGAGAATCCTCTCTCTTTATATGGTTTTGGTTATAAAAGTAATAACCCTGAAATCCTATCACTACGATAAGTAAAAAAACTATCAAATACAACAAACTATCTCTTTTCATCTTACACCTCCTAAAAGGCTCTACATGTAGAGCCTTTTTATTTTACAGCTATACTTTTTGCTTTCTTTGCTTCTACTTTTTCCAAGGTGATATAGAGCCTTCCATCTTCAAATTTTGCATCTATCTTCTCTTTGTCTATATCTTCTGGAAGTGCAAACACTCTAGAAATCTCACCAAAATAACTACCCATCATATAGTAATCTTCCTCTTTCACCTCTTTTTTCATATGCCTTACGGCACTCACCCTTAAAAGATTGTCTTCAACTTTTATCTCGATATCTTTTTTATTGACTCCTGGCAAATCTACCTCTATACGAAATGCATCGCTATCTTTTTTTGCTAAATTTGCAAAAGGAAGATGGCTAGCTACATTTGTAAAAATCTCTTTAGTTTTTTGAAGTCCATTTTCAAGAGATTTTTCGATATTTGTTCCGACTTTTTTTGTGCTTTCTACGATATCCATGATCTCCTCCTTATTTGATTTCTATCTTTTTAGGTTTTGCTTCTAAGATTTTTTGTTTTGGAATCTTGACCTCCAAAACTCCGTTTTTGTTACTAGCTTCAATCTTTTGACTATCCACATCTTTTGGCAAAGTAAAGCTTCTGACGAATTTACCATATCTACTCTCAACCTTATAGTAGTCGCCCTCTTTTATCTCATCTTGGATCTTTCTCTCTCCTGAAATGCTCAAAACATTATCTTTTACATCTATAGATATATCCTCTTTTTTGACTCCAGGAAGATCAACCTCAACAAAGTAGGCATCATCTGCTTCTCTACTGTTTACTGTTGGAGAGAATGAAGATATGCCTGCCTCCACATTTGCAGAATCCAACTCATCCATAACACTGCTTAGATAATCAAACCCTCTTCTAAGCTCCCTTAATTCTCTAAATGGTTCAAATCTTGTTAACAACATGATAAACTCCTTGTATTAAAATTCTTTAGTCTAATTGACTAAACTTTGATGAAATTTTAACAAGAAGTTTGAAAAAGTTTTGCTACTTTAGTAGCATTATGCGGAAAATTTTAGTAGTTTTAGTAGTTTTTGTATATCTTTTATGATTATATTTTTTCTCTTTGTCTCTATAATACCTTGAGATTTTAGCTCATTTATGTGTCTATCAACGACATGCCTAACCGTACCTATGAGACTTGCTATCTCATTTCTGCTTAGATTTTGAAGCAGTGTTTTGGTTCCATCTTTTGCTGGAGTTAGATTTTTGAGTATCAGATTGATCAACCTTTGCGAAGTACTATACAAAGAGAGTTCACTAGCCAACTCTTCGATATGCCTCATCTGATTTGCTATATAAGGGAAAAATATACGATTAAAAGCGGGGTTTGTATCTATCCACTCTTTTACTTTATAAACAGGCAGACGAAGAGCCTCTCCATCTTCGAGTATCTCGGTTGATATCTCGTGTATCTTTCCATCAAGTAGAGTGATAACATCAAACATATCACCCATTCCAAGCATAAATATAGTCTGCTCTTTTGAATTTTCAAGATTTAACTGATACACCTTAACTCTTCCACTAAGAAAAATGTAAAAATGCTCCATCGTATCTTCACTATCAAAAAAGTAGTCGCCTTTTTTAAAACGAACCAATTTTGCATAACTGTTTATCTCATCTTTGAGTCTATTGTTAAGATTCTCAAAAAGTTTTATCTCATGTTTTTTCATAAAGAAATTATATCAAAAAAGATATAATCCAAAAAACTACTGATGGAATGATGGGATTAAAATGTTAGATACTTTTATTTTTGATATGGATGGTACGCTACTTGACTCTAGCGCTGCCATGACTTATAGTGTAAATTTTGTGAGAAAAAAACTTGGACTTAAAGAGATAGGCAAAGAGTATCTTGAGTACCATCTCAATACTCTAAACGAGACTCTAGCACTTCAACTCTACGGTACTTCAGAATACACAAAAGAGCAACAGGAGCTTTTCAGAAATCACTATCTCGAAAACTCTGCAAAGTTCATAAAGCCTTATGATGGAGTTATAGAGTTGCTTGAGTTTTTAAAATCAAAAGACAAAGAGTTACATATAGCTACAAATGCTCCCGATTTTTTCGCAAAAACGATGCTCTCTAACTGTAAATTGGATAATTTTTTCACTCAGATTGTCGGTGCAAACAATGTAGAAAGATCAAAACCTCATCCCGATATGTTAGAGCTTCTATGTCCAAACAGCTCTACATATAGAGCTGTTTTTATAGGTGACAGCATCAAAGATGAGATGGCAGCCAAGAATGCTAATATGCAGTTTATATTTGCTGATTGGGGTTATGGAGAGAGTCAAAGTGCTAAAAATAGGCAAAAAAATATAGAGGAATTGTATAATTATCTAAAAAATATTCTAATAAGATAGTTTTACTCTTATTTAAGGAAACATAGTATATATTTATGAAAAACATAAAAAGGCATTAAGATGATATTTAGCGATGAAGATATATACAAAGCAGTAAAACATTACCTTCCGCAAGTAAATGAGTATGTAAAATCCCACGGCGGGGCTATAAAACTTTTGGGTGTAAAAGATGGGACAGTCTATATAGAACTCACAGGAAGCTGTCACGGATGTTCCATGAGCCTTATGACTACAAAAATGGTGGTTCAAAAGCAGTTAAGAGAGCTGATCTATCCTGAACTACTAGTGATAAATGTAGATGGTACCGAACAAAATAGACTCCCTGAAGAGTACTATATAGACAAGCAAGATGAGATAGAACTCAACAAAAGCACAAAAGATAAACTTTTTGATAAAATCAAAAAGTTTTTATAGATTTAGATGGGCTTTTGCCCATCTAATATATTAAAATGTGTTTGGTCTCTATCTACCTGATAAGTATAAGGCTACGGCTTGGAAAGGTTTTCCTTTTATCTTTCCGCATAGATTATGCTCTTTTATATATATTTTTGCAAGGGCTGGGTTTGTAAATCTCTTTTTAGTCATTTTGCATTTTTTATTGTATATTTTTCTACCCATTTTTGCCATTTTTGCCTGTTTTTTCTTTATACCCATCATCTCTTTTTTTAGATTTTTCTCAACCATAGGCTCAAGTTTAGCATAGCTCATAATCTTGCCGCCGAATTTTTTAGCAAACTTTTGCGCAGCACTTTTTGTGCCAAATGCATACTTGCTTACCATAGACATGGTGCCAGGTTTTTTTGATCCTACAACATAAAAAGCCTTGGTAGCAGGTATAAATTTCAAAGTCGTATTGTCAACAACTTCTGGATCAACTGGTTTTGTACCATTTTTTACAGCCTCTTCAACCATACAATGGATTGAGCAGTATTGATGCACTTTACCATTAACTTTTGCAGCATGATTTGTCTTATAAAACATAGGAAGTGTCATTCCACACACTTTACAAAACATCTTTCCTTTACCCTGCTGTAAAATCTCAGCCTTTTTCATACTAACTGCTCTGAAGTTTTTCATCTTCATATTTTTTTGCATTCCGCCTGCAACTAAAAGTAGCGAAGAAGCTACTAACATCAAGAAAATTTTTCTCATAACCTAGACCCCTTTAAATTTTTTGAAATTATAAAACATGTTTGTTAAATTTGTATTAATTAATATAAATTTAACAAACACTTAGTAAAATACGCAAATGAAAAAATCAACACTCATACTAATTCTTATAATCACAACACATCTTTTTGCCGACTATTCTAAAGAAGCAACACTACAGCCAAAACTTTTCCAAAGCGGAGGAGAAAAGCAGTGGTCGCCTATAACAGGGCAGAAGATTACAAAATTTTACAAAACAACATATGTGGCAAAGCTAGCATCAAATGGAAGATTTAGGCAATACACCTCCATAAGTGAACTTCTCATGGATGCAAAGGAGAGTGGCATAGATATAAACTCCACTCTTGTCATAGATGCTAAAACACAAAAGTACATAGATGCAAAAGAGGCATATTTTTTGTTAAATTCTACAATTGACCCCACATTTGGAGTTGTCGGAACTCTTGCTTTTAAAGATAAAAAAACTGCTCTTGGATTTGAAAAAATATATGGTGGTAAAATCGTAACTTTTAAAAAGGCTCTACATGTAGCGCAAAAAAATCTCAAAAATAGTATCTATTTTATGAGTAATATATACAAAAAGAAACTATACCCAATGGGTGAAAAAATCTATAAAAAAAGATGTAAAAATATAGATTTAAGCGACTACATCGAAATCAATGAGCTAGAGAACGACATATCAAAAGGTAAAATTTGTGGGGATTTAAGTGATAAACATACCTTTGCATTGGCTCTTTACCTATGGGATGTCAAAAGAGAGGGAGGCATCAGCAACAATACCCAAAAAGTGAAAGTCAAAGAGGATGAAAAATGCCCAGTATGCGGTATGTTTGTTTATAAATATCCAAGATGGGCTGCACAAATATTTTACAAACATGGCGATCATGAACATCATCTATCATTTGACGGCGTAAAAGATATGATGAAATTTTACTTCAATGCTACAAAATGGGGTAGATACGATTTTGCAAAAAAGAAAAATATCTCAAAAATGCTAGTAACTGACTACTACACTCAAAAAGCTATAGATGCAAGAGATGCATACTTTGTAATTGGAAGCAATATATATGGTCCTATGGGAAATGAACTGATTCCATTTTCTACAAAACAAGAAGCACAAAACTTCAAAGAGGATCACGAAGGCAAAAAAGTCCTAAAATTTAACGAGATAAAAGAGAGCCTACCGTATAGTTTAGACACAAAGTAGTTGAAAATCTAATGTGGGAGTTTTATCGTAAATTCTGCTCCATTGTCTGCATTTTGCACTTCGATGCTACCGCTGAATTTACTCTGTATCACAAGTCTTGACATATATAGACCGATACCGGTTGATGGAGTCTTTTTTCTACTCTTAAATGGTTTAAATATATCATCTATCGGCTCTACATGTACGCCTCCCGCATTGTCTTTGATGCTCAAAATTATATCCGTTGGCGTATCTTTTAGAGATATAAGGATTCTCGGATCTACTACTTCTCTATTCTTTACAACATCTAACATATTTTGCAAAATAGAGAGCACAACATGAGCCAATGAGTTAGAGTTACCATAAATAGTGATTTTTGAGTCTATCTCTTTTACTAAAGTTATTTGGTTTAACCTCAGCAGAGACTCCACTATCTTTAGTGCTTGATCTATAGATAAAATCGGGTTAAATATGCTGTTTTCGCTCACTCTGTAAAAGTTTTGAAAATTTGTGATAGTATCTGACATAAACTGTATAATATCCTCATTTTTACTCACATCTTTTGCTAGCTCATTTCCTGCTAGTTTTTTTCTGATATACATACAGTTAAAATTCAGCTCTGCCAAAGGCTGTCTCCACTGGTGGGCTATGATGGCTATCATCTCACCAAGAGCTGCAAATTTTGCCTGCTGTTGAAGGACTTGATCTTTGAGCTTCTCTTTTGTTATATCTTGAACATTTGCAACGATAGCTATTCTCTCATTTTCACCACTTGTTCCAAAAGAGATTCTGATAGGAAATATTTTTCCCTCTTTGTTTATGGCCTCTAACTCAGCCACTTTGCCAACCTCTTGTAAATCCAATCTTTTTAAAAACTCATTTACACCATCATCATGCAGTATCTTGTACTGTTTTGGTATAATCTTGTCAAATGAGGATTGATGTAGCATCTCCTCTTTTGTGTAGCCAAAAATTCTCTGTGCCATTTTATTGTAAGTTCGGATCCTTAGATCCCTATCAAGAGTGATTATCGCATTTGTGGAGGACTCTATAACAGCATTTGAATAATCTTTTTGTGCCGTCAAATCCTTGGTATCCTGCTTGATTCTATTGTTTGCAGGTCTAAATATAAATATAGCCTCAAAAAAGAGTGTTAAAAGCGTAGAGATAAAGATAAACAACTCTACCTGTTTTAATTTTCTAGTATTCTCTTTTGCTTCAGAAAGATACAAAACAACTGCTTTGTTTAAATCTTTCAGCATTTCATTGGAGTGTTTCAAAAGATATGTCAAACTTCTTCCATCTCTAGAGTCATAAAAACGGTTTGCATGAAAAAGATAAGTCTCTACTTTTTTATCCAACATAACAGGTTTTTGAAAATATAACTTTTTTAACTCATCAGACATAGGGGCATGAGCTAACTGCTTATGAGATTCTGCCATCTCTTTGATAATAGGAGCAATCTCATTAATCTTATAATATATAGAGTAAAATGCAATCTTTTGAGCAAAAATCTTCTGCCTGCTGCTTAGATTTATCATCTTTCCATTATCTGCTTGTGAGGATATGAGATGATCTAGATTAAAGTACGCTAGAGTCGATAATAACGCTATAAGTGACAGCGCAAAAACATACCGTTTAGTAAAACTAATAGATTTTAACACATACTACTCCAAAATTTTTATCATATTATATAGTTTTTTGTGTTACAATCAAGACATCAAGAACAAAAGGCTCTATTTTATGGATGAGAAATTTGAAATCATTTTAAACCAAAGCTCAATTTTACTAGCAGAAGATGAGCAAAGAGTTAGAGAGAGTTTCAAAAAAGTGTTGTTGTTATATGTCGATGAAGTCTATACCGCAGCCGATGGCGAAGAGGCATATGAACTCTACAAAAAACACAATCCAAGCATCATCATAACAGATATAAAGATGCCAAAGATAAACGGGCTAGAGTTAATCAAAAAAATCAGACAAAAAAATAGAGATATTCCGATCATAGTTACTAGTGCATATACAGATCAGGATTTTTTACTTGAATCCATAAAACTCTCTTTGGTTGAATATGTCGTAAAACCTATAAAAGAGAGAGATCTAAGCAGACTCTTAAAAGAGTGTGCACAAAAGCTATATGAAAAATCAGAAAAAGTCGTTAAACTAACCAATGACTCGTTATATGACTTTGAAAATAAAATCTTATCGATCAAAAAAGAGTCCATATCACTAACACAAAAAGAGATAGAATTTTTTGAGATTTTACTAGCTCATAGAGGCAATTTAGTCACAAAACAGGACATAGAAGACAAACTATACATCTATGAAGAAGCACCTCCTAGTGCGCTTAAAAACCTAGTTTTTAAATTAAGAAAAAAACTAAACACAGATATCATCCAAACTGTTGGAAAACTCGGCTATACAATCGCATAAATGGTACTTAGTATATTTTTTTAACACTTTTTTAACAATAGCGACCCAAAAGAAACTCAGCTTATAGTAAAATTTCAATACAGTTTGTTAAAAATTCGTTAAATATGGTTCCTTACTCTTGACAACAATCAAGATACAAGGCGGAAGAAAACGATACTATTTCGTTTCCAAAAAAA
>JALSKH010000106.1 GCA_026988975.1 Campylobacteraceae bacterium | reverse complement strand
ATTTTTATAATGATAAGTGCCATCATAAAATCAGCCGGTTTCCCTTTTCACATTTGGTTGCCTTTTACGCTAGAGGGTCCAAACCCGATATCAGCACTTATGCACGCGGGCATTGTAAATGCAGGAGCTTTTATAGCCAATAGATTTGCACCTCTTTTTATCCATGGTGTATCAGCTCTACATGTAGCACTTGTCATAGGCTTCATAACTGCTATATTGGGCTCTGCATTGATGCTTATGCAAAATGACATAAAAAAGGCATTAGCGTACTCGACTGTTGGGCAAATGGGTTATATGATGCTGGAGATTGGCAGTGGTGCTTTTGCTTTGGCGATATATCATATGATGGTTCACGGTATATTTAAGGCGTCACTATTTTTAGGTTCTGGCGGTATCATCCATGAAGCTAGAAATGAGCCAAATATCTCTAGACAATCTGTTTTTGATTTTTTATTTTTAAAATTCAAATTCAAAAATCCAACAATTTTTGAATATTTGATATTTGTTTTGATTATTCCTGTGGGTGTGGCATTTTTTATATTTTCACCTCTTATTAAAGAAAACTCTTATGACAGCACTATGATTTTTTATCTTTTTGCTTGGGTTAGTGGTTCTCAGGTTGCTTATACGATGTATCACTCAGGAAAAAGATACAAAGCCCTGCTACTAACTACTTTAGGATTTGCTTTTACTCTTATGTTTTATATCTTTGCCGAGCATCTCTTTGGAGGAATAATATACCCAGATAGTGAGTTTTCAAAAGCTCTGTTCAAGGCTGCATTATGGAGTGATGCACTGTTTTTTATGATATATGGTATTTTGTTTAGTGTAGTAGTGTTGATATGGGTAACATCTTATCAAAAGTTGGTTCACCATAAGTCTGTTTTTGCAAAATTTGAAAATCTATCAGATTTTGTATATAGGGTTTTTGGCAGAGAGTTTTATATACTCGATATTTGCTCATCTATCTCAAAAAAATTGATAAACAGATCAAAAACTATAAACTATAAGATGAAGTATTAAAATGTGGATTACTATTTTGATTTTATTTTTATTGCCCGTTTTTCCAATTAGTATGCTCGTAAATAAACTTTTGAGCGTTTTGAATTATAAGCTTTTTACGGTGTTGATTTTGACATTTTTTATATGTGGAAATTTAACTCTTTTGAAATTTAACATAAACTCTCAAATTTTCCAGTTTCTACAATTTTTGGCAGTTTTTACTATTTTATTTTATAGTTTTAGGCTTTTGGGAGTAAAAAACCTAAAAACATTTATCCTGTATCTGTATCCGATTATTTCTTCTCTTGCTTTGCTTTGGTATATGATTGGGGGAGATATTTTGGAATTTTTAGCTCTAAAAACTCCGATTTTGATCTCTTTTTTAGCTCTTTATACTTTTTTGTTTAATCAATTTGGCATTATCCACCAAAAAAGCATAAGCGGTCTTGGGAGTATGATGCCAAGATTTTCTATATTTTTTGTTTTGTCTATCATGGGCATTTCATCATCTATGTTTTTCTTAGGATACGAAATGCTAGAGATAGAGATATCGAAGCTTCCTATTGTTTATGGCGTCAGTTTGGTGGTATCTTGGATATTTATCAATTGGAGCTCCATAAGGGTCGTAGAGTGGCTCATATATGGCACTCCAAATAAACTCATGGAATGTAGAGATTTGGACAATAAAAAAATGATTTTTTTCATTTTTTTGATACTCATAAGTGTTGTGTTTTTTATATTTTATAGTTTGCGAGGCTTGGCATGATAGTATCAAATAAAGAGATTTTATATCTAAATTCGCTTATAGAAAATGCCGTTGATCTGTTTCACAATTTTTGGCCCATGACTTCATTTATACATCATAATCCACTGCATGGTTTCGAAAATATGCACTTTGAAGATGCTATAAATAAGGCTCAAAACTACTTCCATAATAGAAAATTCCTATCAAGGCAAGAGTATCAGGAGTTTTTCAAAAAAGGTAAAATTAAACCGGAAAAACTACAAGATGAGATAGAAAATTATTGCCAGAAAAACGAAGAAGATGGTGTCTATGCAAAGCTATATTTTTATATCTTAACAAATACTAGTGAAAGTGTGATTTCTAATGATAAAACCGAGGATTTTATAGAGTTTTTACAAGAAAAATTATCCTCTACATGTGCTATGCAAAAATCACAAAAACTAGGTCTCAATTTTGGTTTTTGTGATGCATTAGATAACCTATATGATACAAACTTATGTGAAGAGATTAATCAAAAATTATGCAAGATGAGTATGAGGCATTTGGATGAGGGACAAGCTGTCTGGGCGCCACCTGAGAAAGAAAAGGGAATGTACTTTTCTTGGAAAAGAATTATCAAAAAAGATAGAGTATTTTTTAATAAATCCCTTCAAATTTGTAGGATTTTGACTCTTAGTGATAAACCTGAAGACATCATATACTGGGTTTTGCAAGAGTTAAAGATTCCAAAAGATGAATGGGAAGATTTTTTTGTTCTGCAGTTTGCAAAGCTTCATGGTTGGACAGGATTTTTGAGATGGAGAAGTACAAATCAGGACTATTTGTATCAAAAGAAATATCCGGCATATTTAGAAGAATTTTTAGCCATCCGACTCTATTTTCTCTACATGTATCTGAAAAAAACAGAGAAAAAACTGGGTTATTTTCCAGATTTTTTAAGGCTGGAGCAGGAGCTTGCCAAAAAAGAGAGTTTTTTGAGGATTCAATACAATAGCGGAAAAATGGTACCAAAATTTATTGAAAAATACGAACAAGCAGAAAAAAATAGTTCACTAGAACAGGTATATGAAGAGTACATGCTGATTTATAATGAGACTTACAAGCAAG
Organism: Campylobacteraceae bacterium; assembly: GCA_026988975.1. Lineage (GTDB taxonomy): Bacteria > Campylobacterota > Campylobacteria > Campylobacterales > Sulfurospirillaceae > JAADIZ01. The sequence goes on along the minus strand of JALSKH010000106.1, from coordinate 51,361 downwards.
AGAGTGCAAAATTTTTATTTAAATGTTTAAAAGGTTTTGATGGTATATTTGAAGACTATGGCTTGCTTTTGGACAGACTAAATGCTTTTGAAGAACAGGAGGGTTTCATCTGGCTAAAAGCGATGGAAGAGTCTTATATAGAAGATTTGATGATAGAGATGTTGCCAAATATCCAAAGTCAAAGATTAAATGTTTTTGATGCACAGTTTTTTTTCTGCATAGATGTCAGAAGTGAGAGTATAAGAAGGCATATCGAAAATATAGCAAACATAGAGACTTTTGGAATCGGAGGTTTTTTTGGAATTCCCTTAAAGCTGATAGATATCCCAAAAAGAGATGAATCAAATCTTTGCCCAGCTGTCGTAAAACCTAAAAATGTTGTATATAAATTTGAAGAGGGCGAAGGAAAAGAGAGTATAAAGTTAAAAAAAGCACTAAGACACATATATCATGACCTCAAATACAACACCATGAGTGCTTACATAATGGTTGAAACCATTGGACTGTTATTTGGATTTGATTTTTTTGGTAAAACAATTTTGCCAAATCTATATATGCCTTTTAGAAAAAAAGTTTTTAACGAAGAAAACAGTGGCAAGCTTTTGATTGATAAGTATCCAAAAGATGAGATTTTAGAGAGGATTAAATTGCTACAAAGAGAGATAGTAAAAGTTGCCCTAAAAGAAAAGTATGAACTAAATGTAGAAAATTTAGATGATGAGATAGATGAATTTTTACAGATGGCAACTTCGCATGAAGATGTGCTAAGATTGGAAAAAGGCAGGATTAAACCGATAAGCAGGCTTGCAATCTCGTTGAATTTACTGCATTATGAAGAGGTAGAGTTTCTTAGAATATTAAAACAGCAATATCAGATTTCATATTTTCACAAGCATAGGCATATCGAAAAACTTTCAAAAGTAGGTTTTACTTTTAAAGAGCAAGTTTTTTATGCTAAAAATGCTCTAAAACTTACGGGACTTACGAAGAGTTTTGCTCCGATTGTCGTATTTTGCGGACATGAAAGTAAATCTGAAAACAATCCTTATGAATCAGCGCTTGACTGCGGGGCTTGTGGTGGAAAAAGTAGCGACACCAATGGTAGAGTTTTGACCTATATATTGAATAAGCCAGAAATTAGAGAAGCATTGAAGCCCGATATAGATATACCTAAAAACACTATATTTGTAGCAGCGCTTCACAATACCGTAACAGATAAAATTAAGATACATACTTATGCTATCCCAAAGGATAGGCTTCCTGAGATCATGAGTTTGCAGAAAAAAATTGATCTAGCTTCAGCAAATTCAGCGTTAGAACGAGCAAAAAGACTTCCGCTAGCAGATAAATTAAATGATAAAAAGGCGCTTAAATTTATAGAGAGAAATTTACATGATTGGTCGCAACCTAGACCAGAGTGGGGACTTGCTACAAATCACTCTTTTATCATAGGACCTAGAGATATAAGCCAAGGCATAAAGTTTAAAAATAGAGTTTTTTTACACTCATACGATTATAAAAAAGATAAAATAGGCTACTATTTAGAGATAATCCTCTCCGCACCTCTTGTTATCGGCGAGTGGATAAATATGGAGCACTTTTTCTCTGCACTTGATAACAAAGCTTTTGGTAGCGAAAGTAAAGTATATCATAATGTAGTGGGAAGATTTGGAGTGATAAGTGGAAATATGAGTGATCTCAGAACCGGACTAGCAGCTCAAAGTGTGCATTTAAAAGGCAAGGTTTATCATGAACCCTTAAGACTGATGACTTTTATAGATGCACCATTTTATGAGTATAGAATAGCTATTGACAAGATAAGAAAAGTTTCTGAATTGGTATATAATGAGTGGGTAAAAATGATTTTTATAGATAGAAAAGAGGAAGCCTTTTTTTACTATCATGGAAATTCAAAGAGGTGGAAAAAGATAGAATTTTGCAAAATAGAGGAGAAAAGCTTATGATAATGCAAAAGATGAAAAAAATAGAGATAATCATAGAGGGCTCAAGCCTAGAAGTATTGAAAAGGTTGTTAGATAAGATTGATATACCAGGTTATACTATATTTCACAATTTAGAGGGCATGGGTAGTCATGGATTTCACGAGGGGCATCTTCTCTTTAATGAAGAGGATGCACTTGTGATGCTCATGAGTGTAGTTGATGAAGCTAAGGCAAATGATATAGCTTTTGGGCTTGAGCCATTTTTGCAAAAACATTCAGGGGCTATATTTTTAACCGATACCATAAGAGCAAAGGCGAAAAAAGATTGAGTGATATCATACTATGCACATTCAATGCAAGATATCTGCACACTTCTATAGGTTTGAGATATATCTATGCAAATCTAAAAGAGCTTCAACAAAGTGCCAAAATCATAGAATTTACCATAAACTCAAGTGTTGAAGATGCTGTAGAGGAGGTGCTAGCACAAAATCCAAAGATAGTTGGAATCGGAGCTTATATCTGGAATGCGATAGAAGTAAGTGATTTTATCAATATCTTAAAATTAGTAGCTCCACATGTCAAGATAATTTTAGGCGGACCAGAAGCTAGCTACTTGCCTCATAGGGTCGATTTTAGTAGAGCTGATTATATCGTGCAAGGCGAGGGCGATATCGCTTTTTATGAGCTTTGTAAAGAGATATTTTCAGATAATGCACCAAAAAATAGGCTTATAAAAGCTCCTATGGTGGATATGAGCCAAATCGTTTTGCCATATCGTTACTATAGTGATGAAGATGTAGCGCACAGATACATCTATGTGGAAGCTAGCAGAGGTTGTCCATACTCTTGCGAATTTTGTCTCTCGTCTTTAGATAAAAAAGTACGGAACATAGATATAGATGTTTTTATAAATGAGCTTGAAATCCTCTGGAGTAGGGGTGTGAGAAGCTTTAAGTTTATAGATAGAACATTCAATCAAGGCATAGAGAGAGCAAATAGATTTATGGACTTTTTTCTCTCAAAAGAGCCACCATACTTTATACATTTTGAAGTGGTGCCGGATAACTTTCCAAAATCCCTAAAAGAGAGAATAAAACTTTTTCCTGCTGGCTCCTTGCAGCTTGAAGTTGGAATTCAAACTCTAAACCCTAAAATCTCTGAAAATATCTACAGAAAACTAAATATAGAAAAAATCGAGAGAAACCTCAACTTTTTAGACAACGAGACAAAAGCACATCTACATGTAGATTTAATAGTCGGTTTACCAGGCGAAAGCTTGGAGAGTTTTGGCAAAAACTTAGACAAGTTATATAAAATGACAAAGTGTGAAATCCAGATAGGAATCCTAAAAAAACTATCAGGAACTACGATAGATAGGCACGATAAAATTTACGGTATGAAGTATAGCCAAAAACCGCCATACGACATACTGCAAAATGATTTGATTCCATACAACATGATGCAAAAGATGAAAAGATTTGCAAGATTTTGGGATTTGGTTTACAATAGTGGAAACTTCAAAAAGAGCGTAGTTTGTCTATTTGGCGAGGGCAGGGTGTATGATGGCTTTTTTGCCTTCAGCGAGTGGATATATGCTCAAACTCAATCCACTTGGAAGATATCACTAGACAGACTAGCAAAGCTTCTATATGACTACCTAACCTTTGAGCTAAAAATTGACAAACAAAAAGCAAAGGAGATGATGATAGAAGATCTCATGGTAATACCAACAAGAAAATTACCAAAATTTCTAAGATACGATGAAACAAAAATCACAAAACAGGAAAAAAAGAGCCTATTTAACAAAAGACAACTAAAGTATATTTAAAAGAAAAATCGATACAATGTATCCCATTAGCGGAGGGACAATGAAGAAGTTTATCATATTGGCATTAACTGTTTTTCTATTTTATGGATGCACACTTGATAACAAACATAAAAATATCACGCTAGTTACAAACTCTTGGATAGGATATTCTCCTCTTTTTTACGCAAATGAAAAGGGTGATTTGAAAAAGTTGGGTATAAAACTGATTGTAAGCGGTTCCTTAGGTGAAGCTAGTGACATTTATAGTGTAGGCAAAGCAGATATGGTTAGTGGAACTCAGCATGAATACTTTTGGCTAAAAGAGACAACAAAAGATATCTATCCTTTTATGCTACTTGATAAATCATATGGCGGGGATATGATTTTATCGAATAAAAATATAAGAGAGTTGAAAAATAGCAAAAAAATATATGCCTATTTAGAGGTAAATTCTGTAAATAATGAGATTTTACACTACTTCTTGAAAAAATTTTCTATTAAAATGAATAAAATAACCTTTATAAATAAAAATCAAATCAAAATCCAAGAACTTCGTGCAAATCCACAAAAACCAGTGATTATAGCAACTTACAATCCTTATGACATAGTCTTAAAAAAACATGGTTTTAAGGTGCTTGCTTCCACTAGAGATAGTAGCGGACTTGTTGTTGTAGATGGATTGTTTGCTAAAATTAAGATTCTAAAGAGTGATAAAAAAATAGTTTTAGAGTTGAAAAAAGTTTTAGATAGCTCCATTGATGCGATTCGTAAGAACCCAAAAAAATCATACAAACTTATATCAGGCTATCTTGAAAATATTAGTTACAAAGATTTTTTAAATTCTTTGAAAAAGATAAAATGGATAAACAAACCTCCTAAAAAATTACTTTCGAAGTTAAAAAAAATGGGCTATAGTGAGAGGTACATAATAAGATGAAGACATTATCAATAAAATTATTTACTATCTTTGTTATGATTATTTTGTTTATGTCCGAAGGCACTATGTTTTATAGCTTTTATCTAAAATCCAAAGAAAATATATCTGATTTACTTATTGATTCCATCGAGACAAATATATTAAACATAAAATTCTTTTTAAAAGATCATCTTGAAAAAAATAACATAGACAATATTGCCACTTACCTAAATACCTCATCAGCACTAAGCAAAACAATCTTAGCAATAAATCTCTTAGATAATAGCAATAAACTTCTCTACTCTACAGATAAAAGCAGATATAAGAAAAAATCTACTGTAAAATGCATAAGGATATCAGAAATACAAAATAAAGATATTTTTAAACAAAAGTGTTACTCTGTTTCAGTTGGCACATATAGTGGCTTAAAACGATATAGCTATAATGTAAATATCTACATTAACCATGTTTATATAAGCTCTCTTTTAAGTGATCAAATAAAAAAATACAGCATCTATTTCATCCTATTTTTTACTGTTTTAATGTTTCTGCTTTGGTATATACTGCGATACACTATAGTATCCCCACTGGAAAAATTGAGGCAATTTGCCTATTATAGCACTAAAATGCCAGGTAAACTTTTAATAAGAGAATTAGAAAGTATCCGATATTCCCTTGATCTTACTTTTGATAGAATGAAAAAAGAGCAAGATGAGTTGTATAAACTATCAACACAGGATTCACTAAGTGGTCTAGCGAATCGCTTAAGTCTATTGGAAAAGATTAATTGGCTTATATCAAAAGGCGATCGCTCTAAATCTGAATTTGCAATTATATTTTTGGATTTAGATAACTTTAAAAATATCAATGACTCTCTTGGACATGAATTTGGTGATGAAGTTCTGAAGATAATATCTAGCGAATTGCTTGATATAGTCAGGGAGAATGATGTTGTATCTCGCTTTGGTGGAGATGAATTTGTAGTAGTCTTGCCTGATATAGAGGATGAAACGAGAGTCTTGAATGTTGCCCAGAGAATTAAAGAAAGGCTATCTGTTCCGATAGAACATGAGCACTATAAGTATAGTGTAACAGCCAGTATAGGCATAACTATATATCCAAGGGATGGTAAAGATGCCACTACACTTTTGAAAAATGCAGATATGGCGATGTATAGAGCAAAAGAGTTGGGTAAAAATAACTATCATTTTTTCACTGAAGAGTTAAATAGAATTTTACAAGAAAAGATGCATATTCAAAAAATGATGGAAGATGGGCTAGAAAAACATCACTTCAAACTCTTCTATCAGCCAAAAGTTGATATCAAAACGGGTAAAATAACAGGTTGTGAAGCTCTCATAAGGCTGATTGACCCAAAAGAGGGTTTGATTCCACCTGATAAATTTATACACATAGCTGAAGCAAATAATTTTATCATCCCTATTGGAAAATGGGTGATAAAAGAGGCAATCTCTCAGATAAAAATATGGAGCAACACTAAATTAAAAGATTTAAAAATTTCAATAAATGTTTCAGGAATTCAATTTTTAGATCCAAGTTTTATCAAAGATTTGGAAAGTGAATTATTAGGTGTTGATCCTTCTAAGCTCGATATAGAACTTACAGAGTCTGTTTTGATGTCAAAATATGATGAAAAACTTGAAACCATAAAGAAGATAAAAAAGCTAGGTCTATCTCTGTCTCTTGATGACTTTGGAACAGGTTATTCATCTTTGTCATATCTAAAAAATATCCCTTTTGATACCATTAAAATAGATAAAAGTTTTATGGATGACTTAGAGAGTAAAAAAAGTAAAAGGTTTATAGCGATGATAGTAAGCATAGTAAAAGATTTAAATTTAGAAGTAGTGGCTGAAGGCGTTGAAACAAAAGATCAGTTAGAGTATCTGCGTAAAATTAATTGTGATGTTTATCAGGGTTATTTTTGCTCAAAACCAGTAAAAGCACAAGAGTTTGAGAAACTATTTGTATGACAGAGTAGGCATAAAAATTTATGCCTACATGTAGAGTTATTTTCTGATCAACTCTGTATCTCCTAGCATCGCCTCATCGTATGGGTGTATTAGCCAATTTGCCACATCTTTTCCTAGTGCTCTTGCGATCCTGCCAAGCACAGAACAAGAACTTCTGTATGCTCCAAAATATCCTCCACCAGATAATCTTCCAGCATCAAAAGTGTAGTATTTTGCATGACCTTTTACCAAACCACCTGAAATAACTACAAATTTATTGTGTCCGACAAAGGCATTTCCTGAGCTAACCGCTTCGTCTATTTGAACTTTTAACTCTATCTAGTTTGGTTTGATTCTGTTTTTCATGACCACATCAATTCCATCTGCTGCTGCATACTTCGCTATAGAGTCTGCCAAAGCTTTTGGTAGAGTACACTCTGTTTTGATGTTATGCTTGACTCGTGAGTGTCGCGCAAAAGGAACAAAAGGTTTTATATAGATAGTTTTTCCATTTAAATTTATCTTAGATCTCTTCTTATAAATCTTTTTTTTATGTTCTGTTGAAGTGAATTTTTGAGGTTCATCCGTTGCATAAACATTGGATAGTTCATAATTGATATTTTTCTCCAATATCCTTGTCCATTTGTTATAACTCGGATGTATGGAGTTATTTGTCGGGTTGTATTTTAAGTTTCTACTATCTTTATAGCTTATTTTGTAGCCTTTTGAGTTATAGCTTATATAAACAGATACAAAATACTTACCACGAACAGTTATACTAGCAATGATAAGACCATTTTTCACTTTTCTAGTACGCCAACCCTTTCGACTAGCACCCATTCTGATAGCTTTTGCTACTCTGCTTTGAGGTACGCTTTTCTCAAAATAGTGAGTATCATCTAAGCTTTGGATAGTATTTAACTTCCCACAGCCACTAAAAAAAAGCGATATAATCGCCAACCAAAACATAAATCTTAAAATATTTTTCATGCTTTTCCTCCTACTGAAAAATTTTAATCGGGGCTTCCAAAGTTCTTTTGATTATATTTAAGGGACTCATTATTGTATCACGAAGTATCTGAGTCTTTACTTTTGGGTTTTTAATTGAGCCGTTTACAACTATATTGGTCGATATACTCTTGTCGTCTCCTAAGATTATATATCCTATCAAAGGAATGTTTTTTATCACTTTGCTTACATCTTTGAGCGTTTTGATTTGCAGTTCAAGATTTATGCTTTTATCATCCATATTTATATACCCATATCCGCTTATATCGGCACTTACTCCATGCAGGGTGATTTTACTGAAAGATATAATTCCCCCATTTACTCTAAATTTGATAGTCCCGTTTTTTACTACATAGCCTTTATCATTAAAATTTGGATCTTTTAATAAAACCAAGGATGGTATAGTATTTATCGTTGCCATTATGTTGTTAAAAAGTGAAAAATCTCTAAAAGTACTATTTTTTATATGAAAGACTCCACTGAACATTTTAGAGCTTATCCCATCTCCTTTCAGATCAAAACTTCCACCTTTAAGCATTTTGGTGTTTAACACAGTGTCTATAAAATCACTGCTTAAATTTGTTGCAAAAAGAGAAAATCTACTTCTGTTTTGTTCAAATCCAAGTTTTGAATTTTTATACAGACTGATAAATCTAGTTTCATTCTTGAACCTATTCATCGTAAAAGAGTCACTAAGAAGCGTGGAATTCATATCTTTGAGTATAAAATTCACATTTTTACCATTTAATGACATGTCTATTTTTGTATCTTTTTTGGAGCTGTTATTTTCGACTAAAATATCTATATCTTTTATGTCTAGTATCAAATGCTTATCGTAAGATATAGAAAATTTGCCGTGATTTGCATTTGCTTTTACGACTCTTCCGTCTGTTGTTATGTTTATGTCAAAATCTTTAACTCTTTTTTTATTATGAGTAAAAGGGGTTTTTAAATCAAAAAGTTTCAAATTTGCGCTATAGTTTCTAAATCTTTTTGTTCTTACGATTATAGAGCCTTTTTTGATTTTACTCTCTTTTATGAAGTCAGAGTAGTTTTTATAGATCGAAATATCATCTATAAAAAATTGATTTTTATTTTTTTCAAATAGTAGTTTTGTTTTTAACTTACTAAAAAAGATACTATTTTTATCCCTAGAAATCTTAAGTATCACAGGTTGATTTTTTAAATTTGAGATATTTAAAAGCGGATATTTTTTGAGTTTAATAGTAAGCGAATTTATATCTGCTCTTCCGCTATATTTGCCTTGTTTGGTTCTAAATAGACCAGTGGTGTCTATATCAAATATCTTTTTATATACCAAATTAGCATCTTTTAGATAAACTTTGTAGTTATTAAGTTTTATCTCTGTATGTTTTGTATAAAAAGGAATTCCCAAAAGTTTAAAATGGGAATTTTTGATTTTAAAAACTCCTTTTGCTTTGACACTATATGGCTTAAACCTTATATCTAAAGTGATGTTTGAGTTATTTTTGCCATCTTGTTGAGTGATGGGAATATTTATACCAAAAGTTTTTAAAATATTATGAACATATCTATCTAGTAGTGTATCGGAATCTATACTTACAATTATTCCATTTTTTGTTGTCAAAATATTATATATATGTATATCTTTTATTTTAAGATTTTTTTTCTCATATGTTGGCTTTGTAAGATAAAAATACAAGTTATTGTTTTCTAATTTTAGGTTGATTTTACTAGTATGGGCTGCCGTGATCTTAGGGTGAAATTTGATAGTAACGCCTTTAGTTATCGCGGTAGCTTTTATAGAGTTTGGAAAGAAATCACCTCGTTTTAAGTCATATTTGCCAGACAGTGATGTAAGTTTATACTCATTTGCTACAATTTTTTTATATATCCAATCTCTGGCAATCGGCTCAATGAAAACTTTTGATTTTATATACTTCATGATAGGTGCCAAAGTTTTAAATTTATCTGTTTTTAGGCTATAGTAGAGCATATCTTCATCTATCTTTAACTTTATATCCCCATCTATGTTTAGTATGCTAAATTTTCCTCTAAAGTCATATGCTTTTTTTTTCAAATTCAATACCAATGAGCCTTTTAACTCAAGCTGATAATCTTTCAAAATCATTTGCTTGACACTCATATCTATGGTTTTATCTCTTTTTTGTGAAATCTTAGCATCAAGAGTTAAAAATTTACTATTTATATAAAAAATATCATCTCTGTACAGAAGATGCACTTTTTCATTATTGTAAATGACCTGTTTTAGAGATATAGAAGTAAAAACGGGATCTAAATAGATAAAATAACTGATTATTTTATCTATCTCGTATATCGAAGCTTTGGCGCGTGAAGCTCTTGTGTAGATAATCTTATCTGCACTAAGTGTAATTTTTTTATCTAATTTTAGATATAAATTTTCTATTTTTAAGTTTGGCAAGGTTATATGTTGTATACTTATACCATGCATTAATGCACCAATTAAAGCTATGAAAGAGATAACAATGAGTAAAAAAACTATCCAAATTTTTCTTATCATATGTGATGTTGCATTGATTATCATTTTATCACTTCTTTTTCATTTGGCAAAACCGATGCAGACAAGCAGAGTTGTCTATATACCACGAGGTTCTGTTTCGCAAATTATATCATATCTTGATAACAACAACTTTCAAATTATCAAAAATGTCGATAAATACCTTCTTTATTTCATAGGAAAACCACAGTTTGGTTGGGTTGATATAGGAAAAACTAAGCTTAGTAGGGGTGATTTTTTTTATAAATTATCCCACTCGAAAGCGGCTATGAAAACCTTAACTTTGATTCCAGGGGAGACAACAAAAGTTTTTCTAAAAGAGACTTCAAAAGAATTTAATCTATCTTTTGGTAAATTATATGAATTTTTTACGCAAAGTTCACCATTTAAAGAGGGTTTTTTAGTTCCTGAAAGTTACAACCTACCATTGGGAATCAGTGAAAAACATTTGATTTATTATTTGATAGGTCTGTCTAAAAAGATTCATAAAGAGCGCTCTTTTAAAATCTTTGGCGAATATCAACAAGATAAATGGTACAAATACCTAATAGTTGCTTCTATTATTCAAAAAGAGGCTGCAAACAAAGCTGAGATGCCAGTAGTTTCATCTGTTATCTATAATAGACTAAAAAAAGGTATGAAGCTGCAGATGGATGGCGCTCTAAATTATGGTTTGTATTCACATGTAAAGGTCACACGGGAAAGAATAAAAAAGGATATAACGACATACAATACATATAAATTTAAAGGTTTGCCGAAGTATCCGGTTTGCAATGTTGGAAAAGATGCGATTATCGCAGCAATTTTCCCCAAGAAAACAGATTTTTTATATTTTGTAAAAAACAGTAAAGGAGTACACTCTTTTTCAAAAACATACAAAAGGCATAAAAGATATGTAAAATTGTTACAAAAATGACATATTATAATAATTATCAGTTTATTTTAACTAATTAATTAAGATTTTATAATATTTTTTATAAAGTAAGTGATAAGATAACTAAAGTTTATTTTTTTAGGCTTTGGTTATCTTGATCTGACCTTACGCACTATAAGCACACCTAGGCAGAATGAGAAAGCATCATATGCGAGGCAGTTTACTTTTAGCGTAGCCAAAGCTACGGTGAAAGTGAACTAACGAAGCAGATGGTGCTTTCTCATTCTGTCCGTAGGATGATAAAATTTGCACCCTACTGCTGCGTCAGCATAGCTTCATAGTAGTATAACTACAATTTTGCTATACTTCCTTGCATTAGAGTGCAACTTTTATCACCTAGGTGTGCTTATAGTGTGTAAGGTCAGATACTAAACCAAATAAGGAGACAAAAATGAGTCAGGTTAATCCAACGATAATATATACTAAAGTAGATGAGGCACCAGCATTAGCTACATATTCACTTCTTCCTATAGTACAGGCATTTACAAAGTACGCTAGCGTAGATGTTAAAAATAGTGATATTTCACTATCTTCTAGAGTAATTGCTGCGTTCAATGATGTTTTAAATGATGATCAAAAAATCAGTGATGATTTGGCATATTTGGGTAGTGTGGTGCATGAACCAGAAGGCAACATAATAAAACTACCAAATATTTCAGCCTCTATACCTCAACTGAAAGCTTGCATAGCTGAACTGCAAAGCAAAGGCTATAACCTTCCGGATTATCCTGAAAATCCTAGCAATGATGAAGAAAAAGCTCTGCACGATAGATATTCACACTGTTTAGGAAGTGCTGTAAATCCAGTTCTTCGTGAAGGTAACTCAGATAGAAGAGCGGCACTTGCAGTTAAAAACTATGCAAAAAAACATCCTCATAGATTAAGAGAAATATCGCCAGAAGTAAAAACTTTCGTAGCCCACATGGAGAAGGGAGATTTTTATGGAAATGAGCAATCTATCGTAAAAAAAGCTGATGGAAAGGTAACTATCGAGTTAAATGGAAAATTACTAAAAGAGATTGATGCCTTAGATAAAGAGGTGCTAGATGGTGCTTTTATGTCAGTTTCCGCTTTGAGAGAGTTTTTGGCCCAAACCATAAGTGATGCAAAAGAGGCTGGTTTATTATGGTCGCTACACCTAAAAGCCACCATGATGAAAGTCAGTGACCCAGTTATGTTCGGACACGCAGTTGAAGTATTTTTCAATGATGTATTTAAAAAGTATGCTCCAGAATTTGCCGAAATTGGAGTTAATCCAAACTTGGGACTTGGAGATTTATATAAAAAACTAAATTCACTCCCAGATGATAAAAGAGCCGAGATAGAGTATGCTATAACAAAACAGTATGACTCAAGACCAAATATAGCCATGGTTGACAGTGATAATGGCATCACAAATCTACATGCATCAAATGATATCATCATAGATGCTTCTATGCCTGTAGTTGTTAGAGATGGTGGTCAAATGTGGAACAAAGATGGAAATCTTCAAGAAGTTGTAGCCGTCATCCCTGATCGATGTTACGCAACTCTATATAAAGAGACTATAGAGGATTGTAAGAAAAATGGACAATTTGATGTGACTACTATGGGAAGCGTCTCAAATGTTGGTCTTATGGCACAAAAAGCTGAAGAGTATGGTTCTCATCCAACAACTTTTATAATGGAAGAAGATGGCGTTCTTGAAGTTAAAGATAGTGATGGAACGGTTCTTATGAGTTTTGATGTTCAAAAAGGTGACATATGGAGAATGAGTAGAGCAAAAGACATACCTATAAAAGATTGGGTTAGATTAGCTCACGAAAGAGGTAAACTTACAGGAGAACCAGTTGTTTTTTGGCTAGATTCAAATCGTGCACATGATTCAAACATAATCGCAAAGGTATTTGAATACCTACCACAATATCTAGAAAAAGATCCGATAGAGTACCATATAATGGCACCCGCACTTGCTATGAGATTTTCACTAAAAAGAGTGAGAAAAGGGTTAAATACAATCAGTGCTACAGGAAATATCATAAGAGATTATCTTACTGATCTGTTCCCTATACTTGAACTTGGAACTAGTGCAAAAATGCTCTCTATTGTGCCTTTACTTGCTGGTGGGGGATTGTTTGAAACAGGAGCTGGTGGAAGTGCACCAAAACATGTAGATCAATTTTTAAAAGAGGGTCACCTAAGATGGGATAGTCTAGGTGAATTTTTAGCTCTTGCCGAATCACTAAGATATATAAATCAAAAACATCCAACTCCTGAGCTAGAGGCACTTACAAAAGCTCTTGATGAAGCAAATGCAGCCTACTTAGATAATGATAAATCTCCAGGAAGAAAAGCTGGGGAACCAGACAATAAAGCAAGTCACTTTTATCTAGCCAAATATTGGGCTGAAGCTTTGGCAAATTGCGATCTGAAAGAGTTAAAAGAGAAGTTTTCATCAGTTGCTAAACAGCTTCAAGAGAGTGAAGATGAGATAATGAAAGAACTCTTAAGTGTAGAGGGTAAAGAGCAAGATGTAGGCGGATACTATCAGCCAAATGATGAGTTGGCAGCTAAGGCGATGAGACCTAGTCAAACTCTAAATAAAATCATAGATTCTATATAGTATAGGCTGAGGGGTAAATTATATTAATGGAGTGTTTATATGAGTGCTAAAAGTAAAGTATCAGTTGTTGGAGCAGGTGGAAATGTAGGTAGCATAGTAGCATACTCTGTTGCCATGCATGGTATGGCTCACTCAGTTGTGTTAGTTGATAGAGATATAGATAGAGCTAGAGGAAAAGCGCTAGATATGAATCAAGCAGCCGCAGCTATGAGAAGTCATACATGCGTGAGTGTTGCAGATAGTTATGAAGATGTGAGAGATAGCAAGATTGTGGTCATAACAGCTGGTTTTCCTAGAAAAGAGGGTATGAGCCGTGATGATTTACTCATCAAAAATGCTGAAATTATGCGAGAAGTTGTTGGCGAGGTTAAGAAAGTTGCGCCGGAATCTATATTGATAATCGTTTCAAATCCACTTGACACCATGACCTATGTCGCGCTTAAAGAGTCAGGTTTTCCAAAAAACAGAGTAATAGGAATGGCTGGCATACTAGATAGTGCCCGAATGACACACTTTATACAAGAGAAGTTAGGTTTTGGTTCGGGTCAGATAAGATCAACCGTCATCGGTGGTCATGGAGACACTATGGTAGCACTACCAAGATTTTCAACAGTAGCAGGAGTTCCATTGCATGATCTCCTTAGTGAAGAAGAGATAGATGAGATTGTAGAGAAAACAAGACATGGTGGCGCAGAGATAGTTGGTTATCTTGGGACTTCAGCTTATCTAGCTCCTGGTAAAGCAACAGCTATTATGATAGAGTCTATTTTGATGGATTCAAAAAAGATATACTCTTGTGCAACTCTACTTGAAGATGAATATGGATATAAAAATGTAGTAAGTGGTGTACCCGTTATGCTTGGCGCAAATGGTGCAGAGAAGATAATAACCGTTTCATTAGATGCCTGTGAGAAAAAACAATTTGCTTACAGTGTATCATCAGTCGCTGAGACTATTGAGGTATTGTATGAAAAAAAATTTTTCGGGGAGGAAAAATATGAGAGAAGTTAAATATGAGGATATAGTAAAAGCTGTTAGAGATCACATTGTTTACTCTGGCACAAACTTATCCAAAGATGCACTCGCATCTCTAAACAGAGCTTATGAAGAGGAGGAGAGCCCTGTTTGTAAAGAGGTTCTAAGGCAACTTTTGGAAAATGCTGATATAGCTGCAAGCGAAGATAGACCTTTGTGTCAAGATACAGGTTTGGCAGTATTTTTTGTTAAAGTTGGTGAAGATGTAAAAGTAGTTGGGGGAACATTGAAAGATGCCATCAATGAAGGAACAAGAAAAGGATATGAAGAGGGTTACTTTAGAGCCTCTACATGTGAGTGGGATACTAGAGCAAATCTAAAAGATAAACTCGGATACAATCTTCCTGCTATGATTCACTTTGACTTAGTCGCAGGCGATGAGTTAGAGATCGAATATGCAGCAAAAGGTGGCGGAAGTGAAAATGTCAGTCGAGCAACTGTTCTAGCTCCAGCTATGGGAAGAGCAGGTATCGTTGATTTTGTTACAAAAGTAGTTTCTGATGCTGGTCCAAATCCTTGCCCTCCTATTATAGTGGGTGTTGGAATCGGTGGAACATTTGAAAAAGCTGCCATATCAAGCAAACATGCACTTTTCAGAGAGCTTGGAACCGTAAATGATGACGAAACCCTAAAGAGTATGGAAGAGGAACTTATGACTAAGTTGAATAATTTAGGAATTGGTGCCATGGGAATGGGAGGTCGAGAGACAGTTTTAGGTGTTCATATAGAAAAACTTCCTTGCCATATCGCAAGCTTGCCTGTTAGTGTAAATGTACAATGTCACAGTAGCAGACACACATCTTTCAAGCTTTAAGGAGAATAAGATGAGTAAAACATATCATTTAACAGCACCTCTAAGCGATGAGGATGTAGAGCAATTAAGAGTAGGGGATATAGTATATCTTAGCGGGGTTATATATACAGCAAGAGATGCCGCACATAAAAAACTTATTGATCTTATGGATGAAGGAAAAGAGTTGCCTTTTGATGTTAAAGGCTCAGTTATATATTTTGTTGGACCAACTCCGCCAAAACCAGGCGACCCTATAGGAAGTGCGGGACCAACCACAAGCTACAGAATGGATTCTTACTCTCCTAGACTCATTAACGAGATGGGTCAAAAAGGGATGATTGGAAAAGGAAAGAGAAACCAAGAAGTTATAGATGCCTGTGTCAAATCAAAAGCTATATATTTTGGTGCAACTGGAGGAGCTGGAGCACTTTTGGCACGCCAAATAAAAAGTGCAGAAGTCATAGCTTATCCAGAACTAGGACCAGAAGCGATAAGAAAACTTGAAGTAGTTGATTTTCCATTGACGGTAGTTAATGATACGAATGGAGATGATCTATACAAAATAGGCCGTGCAAAATTTGAAGTAAAAGATTGATATTGTAAGCGGTTGGATAGTGTTACATGTGGGTATTTTGCCTACATGTAACATTAAATTTTTATAAATAAAATTTTTATAAATAAAATTTACGATAGAATATAGAGTATTGGTTATAAACTGACACAAATATTTTGGATACCAAATTGATTTTGCATTTTACACATCAATTTTGTATCCAAACAATTAGGAGATTATATGAATATTCATGAATATCAAGCAAAAGAGATTTTTGCTAAATATGGAGTTCCCACTCCAAAAGGAAAGGTTGCATTTAGTGTTGAAGAAGCTGTCCAAAATGCTAAAGAGCTAGGCGGTAAGATATGGGTAGTTAAAGCTCAAATACACGCTGGTGGTCGAGGACTTGGAGGTGGTGTTAAGCTTGCTAAGAGTATAGACGAGGTTAGAGAATTAGCTTCTGAGATACTAGGCATGACTTTAGTTACACACCAAACAGGACCACAAGGTAAACTTGTCCAAAAGATATATATAGAAGAGGGTGCTGATATAGCAGATGAGCTATACTTGGGTGTTGTTTTAGATAGAGCAAAAGAGATGCCAGTTATCATGGCTTCAACTGAAGGTGGAATGGAGATAGAAAAGGTTGCGGCTGAGACTCCAGAAAAAATCATCAAGGTTGCAGTTGATCCTACTATAGGATTTCAAGGATTTCACGGTAGAAAACTAGCTTTTGGCTTAGGTCTTCCAAAAGAACAAGTTGGTAAATTCATAAAGTTTGCAGCCGCTCTTTATAGAGTTTATATGGAAAATGATGCAAGTCTTATAGAGATAAATCCTCTTGTAAAAACAGGTGCTGGAGATTTTATCGCACTTGATGGAAAGATGGGTTTTGATGATAGTGCTCTTGGTCGTCATCCAGATATAGAAGCGATGAGAGATATCAGCGAAGAGGATCCAGCAGAGATGGAAGCTGGCAAGTATGGTCTAAGTTATGTTAAGCTTGATGGCAATGTAGGTTGCATGGTAAATGGAGCTGGACTCGCTATGGGTACAATGGACACTATAAATTATGTTGGTGGAGAGCCTGCAAACTTCCTTGATGTGGGTGGTACTGCAAGTGCCGAGACTGTGGCTAAAGGATTTGAAATCATTTTAAGAGATCCAAATGTCAAGTCAATTTTTGTCAATATTTTTGGCGGAATCGTAAGATGTGATCGAATTGCAAATGGAATCTTAGAAGCTACTAAACTTGTAGATGTTCATGTTCCTGTCATAGTTAGATTAGATGGTACAAATGCAGCCGAAGCTGCAGAAATATTAAAAAATGCAAATATAAGCAATGTTATCACCGCTAGTGATTTGGGCGATGGCGCAAAAAAAGCAGTTGCTGCAGCAAAGGGAGAGTAAAATGAGTATATTAGTAAATAAAGATACAAAAGTTATCGTTCAAGGTTTTACTGGTAAAGAGGGTACTTTCCACGCAGAACAGTGTCTAGCATATGGTACACAAATTGTTGGTGGTGTTACACCAAACAAAGGTGGGCAAACTCACTTAGGTAAGCCGGTATTTAATACAGTACAAGAGGCTATTGATGCAACAGATGCAACTGTCAGTATGATTTTTGTTCCGCCTGCTTTTGTAGGTGACGCCGTTATGGAAGCAGCTGATGCAGGTATAGAGCTAGCCGTAATCATAACTGAAGGTGCTCCTGTAAGAGACATGATGATGGCAAAAGCATATGCTGTTAAAAATGGCATGAAAACTATAGGACCAAACTGTCCTGGTATCATCACGGCTGAAGAGTGTAAGATAGGAATTATGCCGGGCATGGTTTTCAAAAAAGGAAATGTCGGTCTTATCTCAAAATCAGGAACTTTAACATATGAGGGTGCAAACCAAGTATGCAATGTAGGCTATGGTATCACAACTGCCGTTGGAATTGGTGGAGACCCAATCATCGGACTTAGTTACATCCAACTCTTGAAAATGTTTGAAGAGGACCCTCAAACTGAAGCTATCGTTATGATTGGTGAAATTGGTGGAGACCTTGAGATACAAGCAGCCACATACATAAAAGAAAATGTAACAAAACCGGTAGTTGCTTTTATTGCGGGACAAACTGCACCAAAAGGTAAAAGAATGGGTCATGCAGGCGCTATCATCAGTGGAAGTGCAGGAACAGCAGCCGAAAAGATGGAAGCTTTGGAAAAAGCTGGAGTTGCTGTAGTAAAATCACCAGCAGAAATCGGTGAAAAAGTAAAAGAAGTACTAAGTAAATAAACTTTTAAGCAATACTTTTGTAAAGTATGTAATATTTTTTATTAAGTTAAATGAAAGTTATGTTAATAAATGTAAAAAAAGGAGAATATGATATGAGTAGTATGACAGCTCCACAAAATACCCCTGTTTGGGTAGATACATCAAGATGCAAAGCATGTGATGTTTGTGTTAGTATGTGTCCAGCAGGTGTTTTAGCTATGGTTCAAGCACCAAATTCTGTTTTGGGATCAATGATAGAAGTTGAAGTGCCAGATGCTTGCATAGGATGCAGGGATTGTGAATTGCACTGTCCTGACTTTGCAATTTATGTTGCAGATCGTGGTGAATTTAAGTTTGCAAGGATAACTGACGAAGCTAAACAAAGAGCTGAGGCAGTTAAAAATAATCATTATAGAAAATTAAGTGCATAGGGAGAATAGATGGCAAGAGAAGTAATCTCAAATGGTAACGGACTTGTAGCAAAAGCAGCTGTAGAGTGTGGTTGTAGATTTTTTGGAGGTTATCCACTGACACCTTCTAGTGAAATTGCACATGAAACAAGTGTATTGCTACCAAGAGTAGGCGGACATTTTATACAGATGGAAGATGAGATAGGTGGTATTAGCGTAGCTTTAGGAGCATCCATGAGTGGTGTCAAAGCGATGACTGCAACTAGCGGTCCGGGAATCTCTTTAAAATCAGAACAGATAGGTTTCTCATTTATAACCGAAGTTCCACTTGTAATCATAAATGTTATGAGAGGTGGTCCGAGTACTGGTCTTCCAACCAGGGTTTCTCAGGCTGATATCGGTCAAGCTAAGCATCCAAGTCATGGTGATTTTGCATCAATTACACTTTGCCCTGGTAGCTTGGAAGAGTGTTATACTGAAACAGTTAGAGCTTTTAATTTGGCTGAAGAGTATATGACGCCCGTCTTTGTTTTGCTTGATGAAACACTTGGGCATATGGTTGGAAAAGCAATTCTTCCTGATTTAGAAGAGGTAGAAAAATCAATCATAAACAGAAAAGAGTTCACAGGTGATCCAAAAGATTATAAACCTTATGATGCAGCTCCAAATACTCCGGCAGTTTTAAATCCTTTTTTTAAAGGATATCACTATCACATAACCGGTCTTCATCATGGACCAACAGGTTTTCCAACTGAAGATGCGAAGATTTGTGAGTACAATATAGAGAGACTAATGGGTAAAATAAACAATGCCCCAGATCTACTTGAGTATGAAGAGTTTATGCTTGATGATGCTGAGGTTTGTATCATAGCTTATGGAAGTATCAGTCGTGGTGCAAAAGAGGCTGTTTTAAAACTAAGAAAAGATGGTATAAAAGCAGGGCTTTTTAGACCAACAACAATTTGGCCAAGTCCATCTGAAAAACTAAAAGAGATTGGTGAGAAATTTGACAAAATTATGGTTACAGAGTTAAACATGGGTCAATATCTCGAAGAGATTGAGAGAGTGATGAGAAGAGATGACTTTGCAACACTTCACAAAGCAAACGGTCGTCCTATTGCGCCTATTGAGATGGTAGCAAAAGTTAAGGAGATGATGTAATATGGCTTTTAATTATGAAAAATACCTAAGAACAGACAAACTTCCAACGCTTTGGTGTTGGGGTTGTGGAGATGGAGTTATCTTAAAATCAGTTATTCGTGCCATCGATAAAATGGGATGGAGTATGGAAGATGTTTGTGTAGTTGCGGGAATCGGCTGTAGCGGAAGATTTAGCTCATACATAGACTGCAATACAGTTCATACAACTCATGGTCGAGCCATTGCATATGCCACTGGTATAAAACTAGCAAATCCTGATAAGCATGTTATCGTAGTAACAGGAGATGGTGACGGACTAGCAATCGGCGGAAATCATACAATCCACGGTTGCAGAAGAAATATTGATCTAAATCATATAGTTATAAACAACTTTATATACGGTTTAACAAATTCACAAACAAGCCCAACTACACCAAAAGGAATGTGGACAGTAACTGCTCAGTATGGAAATGTAGATCCAACTTTTGATGCTTGCAAATTAGCTGATGCAGCTGGAGCATCTTTTGTGGCTAGAGAATCTGTTTTGGATCCAAAAAAGATGGAAAAAGTTCTAGTAGAAGGCTTTAAACATAAAGGCTACTCTTTCTTTGATATCTTCTCAAACTGTCATATAAATCTTGGTAGAAAAAACAAGATGGGCGAGGCAATCCAAACACTTAACTGGATAGAGGGAAGAATTGCACCTAAGAAAAAATTTGAGGCTTTAAGCGATGAAGAAAAAGCAGTAAAATTTCCAACTGGTGTACTAAAAAAAGATGAAGAGGCACTAGAGTATTGTGAAGCATATAGCAAAGTGATAGAAGCTGCACAAAATAAAACAAAAGTTCAACTGTAAGGAGAAACACGAAATGAGAAGACAATTAAGATTTGTTGGTGTTGGTGGTCAAGGTGTTATCCTAGCAGGTGAGATTTTGGCTGAAGCAAAGATAAAAAGTGGTGGTTATGGTGTAAAATCTGCAACATATACTTCACAAGTAAGAGGCGGTCCCACAAAAGTGGACATCTTGCTAGATGATAATGAGATAATGTACCCATATGCAAATGAGGGCGAAATTGAGTTTATGATAGCTACTGCTCAGGTTAGTTATGATCAGTTTAAAAACGGCGTAAAAGAGGGCGGCAACATTGTAGTTGAGCCAAATCTTGTAACTCCAACGGATGAAGATAGAAAAAAATGGAATATCTATGAGATACCACTTATCACTATCGCAAAAGAAGAGGTTGGAAATGTTATCACCCAATCAGTCGTAGCGCTTGGTATCACAATGGAGATGACAAAAGTTTTGGATTTTGATTTAGTCATGGAAGTCACACTTGAAAAAGTTCCTAAAAAAGTTCATGAAGTAAATAAAAAAGCTTATGAATTAGGCATAAAATATGCCAAAGAGGCTTTATCAGAATAAATATATAAACAAACGAACCATTCTATTGGTTCGTTTGTTACCTTGCCACACAACTCTAATTTTTTTTAAATATTTTTAAGCCACTTTTACAAAATTTTATTTTTTTTACATAACTTTATGATAACATCTCTCTAGATTTAATCTTTACAAAGGAGAAAATATGAGAAAAATTATCTCATTGGTACTGTTTTTTGCAACAGTTGTTGTTAGCAATAGTTTTGGGGCCTATCCCTCAAAAGCTATTAAGTTAATCGTTCCTTCAAAAGCCGGTGGATCAACTGATACTACAGCTAGATTGTTTGCTCAGACAGCCAAGAAGTACTGGAAAGGGGCGAAATTCATCATAGTCGATAAACCTGGATCTGGTGGCTTGATGGGCTTCGAAGCTGAAGCTAGAAGTAGAGCTGATGGCTATACTCTAGGCTTAATGTTTACACCTCAGATTGTTGCACATATCGTTGCCAAAAGAGCAACATATACACTTGATAGTTTTAAAATTATCGGTAATGTTGCAGAAGATCCTGAAATTGTTGTCGTTCCTGCACAAAGCAGTGTTAAAAACTTGGATGATTTAGTTAAATTAGCAAAATCTAAAAAAATAACAGCTGCAGTTAATGGAATAGGAAGCGATGATTTTTTGGCTGCTAAAAACTTTGAAAGCGCAACTGGTGTTAAGTTTAATCTTATGCCAACCAAAGGCTCGACTGAAGAAAAAGCTGCGATATTGGGAAATCATATAGAAGTTGCTTTTATGAATCTATCTCAAATGTTAGCTCAACATAAAGCCGGAAAAGCCAGAATTATTGCTATAATGTCTAAGAAAAGATCTGATGTTGCGATGGATATCAAAACATCTGTTGAGCAGGGATACAATGTGCTCATGACTGCTACTAGAGGCATGTTGATTAATGCAAAAGTTAAGAAAAACATTGCTGATAAAATATCAGATTTATACTCAAAGGTTGTAAATGACAAAGAGTTTCAGGCAAAATGCAAAAAAGCCTTTATATTCCTAAAACCTATGAAAGGCAAAGTATATAGAGACTATCTTGTACAACTACAAAAAGATACTCAAAAAGTATATGATGTTTCACCTTGGTAGTTTAAAATGAGTAAAAAATATATAGACATAACGCTAAGTATATTTTTTATAATTCTTGCAGTGCTACTTTATCGTAGCACTGCAAGTTTTCCAAAATCAGCACTCTTTACGACTGCTGTATATATAAAATTTTTAGCATCAATGTTGGGAATAGCAGGAGTTATACAACTTATCAGTTCTTTCATGTCTGATGCTTCTGTGAAAGTTATTTTTGCTAAAAATCCAAAAAAATTCTTCATACTTATACTATCTTTGATATTATATGTATGGATAATTAGATATTTGGGCTTTATAATTTCTACTTTGATCTTTCTACCTGTAACTATGAGATATATGGGCTACCATAAATTCAGAAAGTCAATCATTATTTCCGCTGGTATTACACTATTCGTATATGTTTTATTTGTTAAGATCTTTGAGATTCAATTGCCTGAGGCTACTATATTATTTGGAGCTTCATTATGATTATATTAGATGCCTTACACGCTGTTATGTCGGTAAGCGTATTGACAGCCGTTACTGTTGGTTCGATTTCAGGGATTATAATAGGAGGGATGCCCGGACTCACTGCTACTATGGCAGTTGCTCTTTTGATTCCTATAACTTTCTCTTTCTCACCTCTGATTGGACTCTCTTTGATGGGTGGAGTCTATGCTGGAGCGATGTATGGTGGCTCTATTGCTGCTATTTTACTTTCAACTCCAGGTACACCAGCTGCTGCTGCTACGGCTATAGAGGGATATCCTCTTACTAAACAAGGCAAGGGTGGATTGGCACTAAAAGTTTCTGTAGTAGCAAGTTTTATAGGTGGAACATTTTCTGTTGTGGTTCTACTTCTGGTATCACCTCTATTGGCTCAATTTGCATTAAAGTTTGGTCCGCCGGAGTATTTTCTTCTTGCTCTTATGGGTTTAACGGGTGTTATATCTGTCTCAACAGGAGGCTTAGTAAAAGGAATTATATCCGGACTTATCGGTCTTATTATAGCCTTGATCGGAACAGATGCCATGAGTGGGGTGCTTAGATATACATTTGGACAAGTTGAACTATATGAGGGTGTCTCTTTCATGCCTGCACTAATCGGTATGTTTTCCATTGCCCAAATGCTTGCCTTAACCAGTGAAAAAAGAATCGCAAATGACGATATTGATTTATCAAGTATAAAAAGAGAGAAGATGCCAAAAGGAATGGCTCCTTTTATAGCACTAGGAACAGCAGTTGGAACACTTGTTGGCATAATACCAGGAGAAGGAGCTACGATAGCTGCTTTTGTATCATATAACATGGCAAAACAAAAATCAAAATTTAAGAATCTTTTTGGAAAAGGAAATCCAGAGGGAATTGCTGCCGCGGAAAGCGGAAACAATGCTTGTGTTGGTGGCTCTTTAGTACCACTTTTAACACTAGGAATTCCAGGAAATACAGTATCCGCGGCATTAATGGGTGGATTAATGATACAAGGTCTCATACCAGGACCAGAATTGTTTACAAAATATGGGCAAATTACATATGGTTTTATTTTATCACTATTTATCGCAAATATTGTCTTTTTAGTTGTAGGTCTATTCTTTGCACCATATTTTGCCAGAATCGCACTTATACCAGCAAGTATATTGATAGCCGCCATTAGTGTATTTGCTGTTATCGGTTCATATGCGATAAATAACAGCATGTTTGATGTAGGGCTAATGCTAACTTTTGCTTTCACAGGCTTTTTCTTAGACAAGATGGGCTTTTCACTAAGTGCTATAATACTAGGGATGATACTAGGTCCAATAGCCGAGTCAGGCTTTGCACAAGCTCTTACTATATCGGGGGGAGCATATAGCATATTTTTTGCTTCTGTGCCCGCCAAAATATTATGGGTGATAATTATAATTTTATTAGTTCAGCCTATGATTAGCCACTACAGAAGCAAAAAAATAAAAAATACAGCCTCCTAGTGAAACAGAACGCTACCAATTCGGAGCATATTTGCTCCGCACTCTACTGCTAGTTCGTAGTCGTTGCTCATTCCCATAGAGCAATATTTTGCTCCTTGTTTATTTAGCTTTTCAAAAATATCATAAGTTGTTTTAAAACTCTCTTTTATGACTCTTTTTTCTTCTGTGTGAGCACCTATGCTCATCACTCCTTTTAGGTTAAGATTACTACATGTAGAAGCTATTTCATCATAAATTTCTATCGCAAGTTCAGGCATTACACCTGCTTTTTGCTCCTCTTTTGCACTGTTTATTTGTAAAAGTATATCTAGAGTTCTGTTTTTTACTTTTGCTCTTTTATCTATCTCTTTTGCGAGTTCTAGCGAGCTACAAGAGTGTATGAGAGTTGGATTCAAATCTATAAGAGCATTTATCTTGTTTGTTTGAAGTCTGCCTATGAAGTGCCACTCTATTGGCAAGTTTTCTAGCTCTTTTACTTTTGATTTTAGGTCTTGTACTCTGTTTTCACCAAAAGCTCTTTGACCTATATCGTACATTTGTGAGATCTCTTTTGCATCTACACTTTTACTTACGGCTATGATTTTGACTATTTGGTGTTGATTTACTCTGACTCTTACTTTTTCTATATTTGTTAGAATTTCATCATATCTTTCTTCATATTTTTTCACTACTGTCCTCCTGCTATCCTGTATATATCATTGAAAATTGTAAATGCCATCAGTGAGAGTAAAAATACCCAACCACCAAGGGTTAGATAGTATAGAACTCTCTCGCTTGGCGCTCTTTTGGTTATCATTTCATATAAATTGAACATTATATGTCCGCCATCTAGGGCTGGTATCGGAAGCAGGTTTAAAACTCCTAAATTAACTGATATAAGAGCAGTCAATCCAAAAAGCGCTACGATTCCGATAGCACTTGCTTTTGCTGTGACTTGGACTATAGATACAATTCCACCCAAATCTTTGGCAGGAACTACTCCTTCGACTAGTTTTTTAAGGCTTTGGACTATCATTGTGGTTGCATTTTTCGTCTCTTCTAGCGCAAAGGGGATACTTTGCATAAGCCCATATTTTACGATTATCGTATCTCCTTTTGGAGATATGCCGACCATTTTCTTCTCTTTGGTTTCTCCAAACATATTTTTATATTTGTGAATTTTTGGGGTTACGATGATTTTTATAATTTTATCACCCCTTTTGATTTTAAAAAAGAGTTTGCCTTTGCTTTTTCTGATCTTTTTACTTAAGTCATCCCAGCTTTTAATCTCTATGTTATTTATAGATAAAATTTTATCTTTTGGTTCTATTCCACTCATCAGTGCTGGAGACTCTTTGGATACTTGACCGATGATCGGAGCAAATTTAGCTACTCCTATATTGCCTATAGCGATATATAGAAAAAAGGCTAATACAAAATTTGCAAATGGACCGGCAAGTAGTATTATGATCCTCTGCCATGGTTTTTTAGTATTGTAGCTATCTTGGTCATTGCTTACTTTAGTAGGGTCCATGTCATCTTGTCCCTTCATCTGCACATACCCGCCAAGAGGTATCATGCTAAGAGCATATTGGGTTTTACCTAGAGTTTTTGTGTAGATTTTCTTTCCAAAACCGATACTAAAAACCTCTACATGTACGCCAAAAAATCTAGCCGCCATAAAGTGTCCTAGTTCATGAAAAAATATCAAAAAGGATAGAACCAAAAGTGAAATTATAGTACCCATTATTTATAAGCCTTTTTTGCATAAGCAGATATATACTCAAATCCAGAGTATAGTGTCAAAATAACCGCAATCCATAGCAAAAGATTTGCAAATGGCCAATTCATCATTAAAAATCCTATAGCAAACATTTGTGTAACAGTCTTGACTTTACCAGCCATAGAGGCGCTGACGCTGTATCCTTTGCTTGCACTTGCTACTCTTATGCCTGTTATGAAAAATTCTCTTGTCAATATCAGGTATATAGCCCATGGATTTGCACGCCCCATCATCATAAGCCCTAAAAATGCGGCAAGAACCAACATCTTGTCAGCCAATGGATCAAGTATAGCACCTAGTTCTGTCTTTTGATTCCAACTTCTTGCGATAAAACCATCAAAAAAATCAGTTGTGCTAGCTAATACAAACAAAAGTGCAGCAAAATAATCAAGCCAAGATGAGTGCATACCGCTAAAAAGAGAACTATCTCTATCTACTAGAAACAGATACATTAACGGAGCCATAGCGACCCTAAGAAGTGCTAAAGCATTTGGAAGATTGAGTATCATTTAAATGTAGTACCACCATCAATCAAGAGTGTATGCCCTGTTATCCAAGAAGCATTGCTTGAGCATAAAAAGAGTGCGGCTCCTGCCATATCTTTTGGTTGCCCCATACGGTTCAATGGCGATAATTCTGCTGTTTTTGCCTTTACCTCTTCATAGTTTGTAAAAGCTCTCAAAGCGTCTGTCTCTATCGGACCACCACTTATGGCATTAACTCTAATCCCAAGTTCCCCGAGCTCAGTTGCTGCGTATCTTACCATGGCTTCAATCGCCGCTTTCGCAGTTCCATGTCCCGCGTAATTTTCTATATAGACTCTATTTCCTGTTGAGGAGAGAGATATGATACTCCCTCCACCAACTTTTTCCATTCTTTTTGCAGCTTCCTGGGCTCCCACCACAAATGCGTTTACGGTAGCGGTAAAGATATTGTTGATGCCTTTTGGCTTTAGTCTCATAAATTTTGTATATCCACCAACTACTGCTCGTCCTGATATGATGGCATTTGATATGAAAAAATCGACTCTGTCAAAATCTTTATCTATCTCTTTAAAGAGCTCTTTATAAGTAAGAGGTTCCAAAATATTTAGTGCATAAGCCCTTGCTTTTATACCAAACTCTTTTTCTAACTGACTGGCTTGCCCTTTTGCTAACTCTTCATTTGAATTGTATGTAAAAGCTATATTGGCACCATTTTTTGCAAATTCTTGGACGATTGCTTTGCCTATTCCGCGAGTGCCACCACTTATGACTAGAGTTTTGCCCTCAATGTCTGAAAATTTCATATTTATAAACCCTTTATTTCGTATCTTTTTATCACTTCTTCGATTTTCTTCATATGTTCACTACTAGGAGCAGTCAGCGGAAGTCTATACTCGAGCGTATCCAAAAGACCTGCTAGATACATAGCAGCCTTTATAGGTATTGGATTGCTTTCACAAAATAGAGCCTTATTTATCTCATAAAGTTTATCGTTTATAGCTTTTGCACCATGGAAATCTCCCTCGATCGCCAAATGAGTCAATTTTGCAGTTTGATCTGGAAGTAGATTGGAAGTTACAGATATAACGCCACTTCCACCATTTGAGAGAATAGGGTAGTTTATGGCATCATCTCCGCTAATGACAGCAAGATTTGGCTCATGAGCAAGAAGATCTACGCATCTTTCGATAGATCCTGTCGCCTCTTTTACGCCATATATATTTTCACAATCGTTAAAAAGTCGATATATAGTCTCTGGCAACAAATCACAAGCTGTACGACCCGGAACATTATATAGCAAAACTGGTATCTCGATACTGTTTGCTAGAGCTTTGTAGTGCTGATACAATCCTTCTTGCATAGGCTTGTTGTAGTAAGGAGTGACTGAGAGTATCCCGTCGGCTCCATGTTTTTGTGCAAATTTCGCCAAATCAACTGCCTCATGTGTTGCATTGCTTCCTGCCCCTGCGATCACTTTCACTGCAGTATCTCTACATGTATCGACTGCTATCTCTATGCATCTTTTATGCTCTTCGTGGCTTAGAGTTGCACTCTCTCCTGTAGTACCTACTGGAACTACTACATCTATGCCGTTGTTTATCTGTCTTTTTATGAGTTTAGCATACTGCTCTTCATCTAATTTTCCTTTTTTAAAAGGTGTTATAAGAGCTGTCATCGCTCCTTTTAAACTTCTTGTCATTTGTCATCCTTTAGTATTACTGTTGTTGATTTATCTGATATCAAATATTTTTTTGCAGCGTTTATTATATCCTCTTTTGTGAGTCTATTTATATCATCTTCATAATTTAAAAGAGGTTTTATGTCTCCTCTTGCAAAATAACCACCAAAAAGATTTGCTACGCTTGAAGAACTTTCCATAGAAAATATAAAATCAGACTTTGTATTTGCCTTTACTTTTTCTACCTCTTCGTCACTTATATCTCCATTTTTTATCTTTTTAATTAACCCCAAAATCTCTTTTTCCACATCTTTTGCTTCAACACCAGGATTGCAAACTGCTAGAAACAGAAAAATTGAAGGATCTTTTAGCTCCATATTATAGGCATATACTTGATTTACCATCTTTTTTTCATCTACTAAAAGCTTTTGCAGTTTACTACTTTTCCCACTACTTAAAAGCTCACTAAGAGCTGAGAGTGCCACTTGATCAGGGTCATTAAAAGCTGGAATTTTATATGCGATAGCCACCATCTGCACTTCGCTGCTTTTTTTGATCTCGATCCTTTTTGCACCATCTTGAGCAGGTTCTATCTGGTGATTTACTCTCATCTTCTCTTTTGGATTTTTTATATGAGCAAATTTCTCTTGTGTCTCTTTAAAAACTGTTTGAGGGTCAACATCGCCGGCAACTAAAACGATAGCATTGCTAGGTCGATAGAAAATTTTATGAAAATTTCTAATATCTTTGATATCCCAATTTTTTATATCATCTTTAAAACCTATCGGTGTCCAGTGGTACGGATGGTAAGTAAAAGCGTTGTTGAAGAGTTTAAAGTAGAGATACCCCGTAGGTGAATTATCTGTTCTCCATCTTCTCTCCTCCATGACTACATTTCGCTCTGGCTGAAACTCTTTGTCTGTCAGCTTTAAACTTCCCATGATGTCAGCAAATAGTCCAAGTGATTTTCCTAAGTTTTTAGTGGAGCTTTTGATGAAATAGTGTGTAAAATCAAACCCTGTCGAAGCATTATTTACGCCTCCAAACCCTTTGACTATCCTATCAAATTCGCCAGCTTTCAGGTCTTTGGTTGATTTGAAATTCATATGCTCTAGCATGTGGGCTATGCCACTTTTGCCCATTATCTCATTTCTGCTTCCTACTTTATAGATGATATTTGTAGTTATAACCCCACTCCCATTTTTCATGGGAATTGCAACAACTTGCAGTCCATTCTCTAGTGTTTTTGTGTAATATTTTGGCAGTGAATTAGCCATCAAAACTCCTGTTAGTATAAATATTGTATATAAAAATCGTCTCATAAATCGCTTCCTATAGCTTCGCTGATATGGTTAAAACCATCTCTTCTAAGCAGATAAATAATCTCTTCATTTATATCTTTTACCAACTTTGGTCCGCCAAATATAAATGAACTATAAATCTGCACCAAGCTAGCACCAGCTTTGATTCTTCTATAGGCTTCTTCAGGGCTGTCAATCCCACCTACGGAGATCAATATAGTTTTTCCAAAAAACTCTTTTGCTAACGTTTTGAAGAGATTATAGCTTTTTTCTTTTAACACTTTTCCACTAATCCCACCGAAATCTTGTGAATTTGGTAAAAGTGTATAGTCTATGGTTGTATTTGTAGCGATAATGCCATCCGCTCCACTTGTGATAGCAACTCTGCAAATCTCTATAGCATCACTAATTTCTAAGTCGGGTGCAATTTTTAGCAAAATTGGTCTGCTTGTCATCTTTTTTGCCATACCAAACAACTCTTTTATAAACTCTTCATTTTGCAAATCCCTAAGACCAGGAGTATTTGGAGAGGAGATATTTATGACTATATAGTCACTCAAATCTTTAAATGAATCTATCAATTTTCTATAATCATCCAGAGCATTTTCTTGGGGCGTATTTTTGTTTTTACCTATATTTGCGCCAAGTGGAGTTGTGTAGGGATATAGTTTTTTAACTCTTTTTTCTATTTTTTCCATGCCATCATTATTGAACCCCATGGCATTTTGTATGCTTTGAAACTCAGGATATCTAAACATACGAGGTTTTGGATTGCCAGGTTGTGGCATAGGAGTCATAGTTCCATACTCAATGCAACCAAAGCCAAGTGCAGTCAGCATTTTTATCATCGTAGCATTTTTATCAAAACCCGCTGCAATTCCAACAGGATTAAGAAATGTTACACCAAAAAGCTCCTGCTCTATCATTTTATCTGTAACAAAATACCTATTTGCAAGCAAAGATGGAACAAATTGGCAGCAGTTTGAAAAAAACTTAAATGTAAATTCAGCTATATTGTGCGCAGTTTCAGGTTGAAAAAGAAATAGTAACTTTTTAAACATCTCGTATGTTGGCATTAATAAACCCTTTAATTTTAAAAGGTTTATTATACTAAAATAAAGATAAAGAGTTGTTTATTTTACACTTATTCCTTTAAGTTTTTGATACTCAATAGAACTTTTCCCTAAAATTTTATCGTCGCCTATGGCTTCTATTTTGCCATGTTTTAGAACTATGATTTTATCTGCTTTTTCTATGGTGCTAAGTCTGTGTGCTATGACAAATGTTATCTTTTCTTTGGATATATTTTCTATGGCTTGCGCTATTTTTTGTTCGCTTTTGCTATCTAGTGCGCTTGTGGCTTCATCAAATATCAGGATTTTTGGATTTTTGTATATGGCTCTTGCTATCGCTATTCTCTGTCTTTGTCCACCCGAGAGATTTGTCCCAAACTCATCTAGTTTTGTCTCTATACCTTCAGGTAGAGCTTCTATAAAATCATAAGCATTTGCCTTTTTTAGGGCTTCTATTACTCTCTTTTCATCGATTTTTTGACCATAAGCTATATTTGCGGCCACAGTGTCATTAAATACATATACTCTTTGAGTAACTATCGCTATATTTTCACGCAACTCTTTTAGTGAAAATGATTTTATATCTATACTGTTTATCACTATTTTTCCTGTGGAGGGGTCAAAAAACCTAACCAAAAGATTAACAAGCGAAGTTTTTCCGCCACCGCTATCTCCAACAAATGCTATAAACTCTCCCTGTTTTGCTTTGAAAGTTATATCTTTTAAGGCGATCTTATCATCATATCTGAGACCTACATTTTTAAATTCGATCTCTTCTATCTGATTTGGTATCTTTTTATCCCCACCTATGATTTTAGGTTTTAAATCTAACAAGAAAAATATCCTCTCACTTGCAGCAACTGCATCTTGCATACGATTATATAATCCCGAAATCCTTTTTATGGGAGTGTAAAGCATAAAAAGTGCAGTTAAAAATGAGAAAAAGCTACCAACGCTCATACTGCCTTCTATAACCTCTTTTCCTCCAACTATGATAACAACTGCCACCCCGATAGAGCCTAGAGTCTCCATAAGTGGGCTAACAAGTTGATTTATCTTTACACTTTTCATGTTTAGTCTAAAATATCTTTGATTTTCTTGCTGAAAAAGTTCATGCTCATATTTGCTTGCATTGTTTGCTTTTATGATCTCAATGTTGTTAAATATCTCACTCAATCTTGCAGTCAAATCCGAAATCTTCTCTTGAGACATTCTTGAGATTTTTTTCATCTTTTTGGCTAAAAGACTTAAAGGATAAACAGCCATAGGCATAATTATAAGTGAATAAAATGCCAATTCACTGCTTTGATAAATCACAACAGCAACAAGCCCTATAATCGTAAAAATTTCTCTAAAAAACTCTGGTATTATGTTTGAAACCACAAGTCTTATTCGCTCAACATCATTTGTATTTCTACTTATTAGCTCACCTGAACGGTATTTGTGAAAAAAGGAGATGTCAAGAGAGAGTATATTTGCCAAAAGGTTATCTCTAAATCTTCTTATGATGTCTTGCCCAATATATTCGGTAAAATATGCCTGCATGTAGCGACCAGACTCTTTGGCAGCATATACCGCAATGATAGCATAAGGAAGCAAGTAGAGCATCTGTTCATCTTTTGCTATGAAAATCTTATCTAAAAGTGGTTTCACTAGATAAGCCGATGCCGCAGTCCCGCTAGAAGCTAAAATCATACCGATAACAGCAAATACAAAGTAGGGTATATAATCTTTGTAGTATGGAGTAAATCTTTTTAAGATTTTTCCTAGATTACTGTTCATCTATCTTTTCCCAAACTGTGCCGTCTGCTCTATCCATGAGTTGTATATTTTGTGCTATTAATTCATCTCTGATGCTATCTGCTAGAGTGTAATCTTTCTCCTTTTTAGCTTCATTTCTCTTTTGTATCAACTCTTCTATCTTTGTTTTTTCGTCATCGCTGACTCCTAGCTGAAAATACTCAAATGGATCTTTATAGCCGATGCCTAAAATTTTATCTAAAAACTCTATATTGGCTGAAATTTCTGATTTTAAAGCCCTGTTTTTAGGTTCAGAATCTAGTTTTTCATTTGAACTTGAACTCATCTCATCTATAACACTTAGAGTCTTTGAGATATTAAGATCATCACTCAAAGCATCCATCAACTCTTGTTTAAATTTTTCATTTACTTTGGATATTTTGGAGCCATAAACTCGTTTTTTCAGCCTATAAATCTTATCTAGCCTCTTTTTTGATATAAGTAAATCCTCTTCAGAAAAATTAAAATTTGCTCTATAGTGTGTAGATAGTAGGTAAAATCTCAATACTTCTCCATCATACTTTTCTAAAGCATCTTTTAGAAAAAAACTGTTTCCAAGGGATTTGCTCATCTTTTCGCCATTGATAGTAACAAAACCGTTGTGCATCCAGTATTTTGCAAGCTCTTGTCCACTTTCACATCTGCTTTGAGAAGCTTCATTTTCATGGTGAGGAAAGAGCAAATCCATCCCTCCACCATGTATATCTATCTGATAGGGAGTGTCAAAATTTGCTATATGTTTTTTTATCATACAAGAGCACTCTATATGCCATCCCGGACGACCATCTCCAAAGTTTGCACTGTATGTGGGTTCACCCTCTTTTGAGTATTTCCAAAGGGCAAAATCTTTTGGATCTCTTTTGTTACTCGTGGGGCAAACTCTTGATTGTAAGTTATCTGTATCTATACGCATGTGAGAAATATCTAAGTATTTTTTATCTTTTGAAGTATCAAAATAGATACCATCATCTAGCTTGTAGGCAATATTTTTATCTAGCAAATCTTGCACAAAGTTTATAATCTCTTCTATAGTTTGGGTAGCTTTAGGCTCTATGTCAGCATCTTTTATGCCAAGCTGATGCATCTCATCTTTGTATCTTTTTATATAAAAGTTTGTGATCTCTTCTAGACTTTTACCACTTTGTTGCATCTTTTTTATGATTTTGTCATCAATATCAGTAAAATTTTTTACAAAAGTAACCTTATATCCAAGTCCGATAAGAACTCGTCTAAGCAAATCAAAAGCGATAGAGCTTCTAGCATGCCCTAAGTGTGCATCATCATATACGGTTGGACCACAAACATAGATCTTTGCTTCATTTTTGACAATCGGCTCAAACGGTACTTTTTTCTTCAGTACAGAATCAAATATATACATTTATCATTTCCTTAAATAAGAGCAAAACAGCAATTTCCACCGAAATTACCATAAAAAGCAGTATAATTTTTTTAAAAGAGATTATATCTAAAAATTGTTTTACACCAAATGCTTTGACGGTAAAAAAGAGCAGTACAAATCCTGAAATGGAGCTAGCAAGTGCCAATCCTGCCACGCCAAAAGGTTTTATGAGTACGAGTGAAAGAGTTATATTTGCCCCAAGCGAATAGAGTGAAATTTTTGCTGCTACATTTTGTTGATTTTTGGAGTAGAGCCACAGTGAGAAGATTTTTGACAGTCCAAATGGCAAAAGACCGATAAGATACATGCTTAGAACTCTTGAAGTATGTATGGCATTTATATGAGTAAATGAGCCTCTTTGAAAAAGAAGTTTTACGATCTCATTGCTCAAAATCAATCCGCCGACCATAGATACAGAAAGAAGAAAAGCTAAAAACCAAAATGCCTTTTTTAAGAGCATTTTGGCACTCTCTTCATCTTTGATTTTAAGCATTTTTGCGATTTTAGGAAAAATTCCAACACTCAACGCTATAGCAAAAAGAGCTAGCGGAAGTTGAAATACTCTGTTACCATAATACAGATAACTGATACTCCCGCTTGCCAAAAAACTAGCCAGCCAAGTATCTAAGAAAGCAGAAAATTGAGCAGTTGAGTTTCCTATTATCGCATGAAAAAAAGATTTGTAAAATATTTTCGATTGATTCTGTTTTTCTATTTTTTTAGAGAGCCTGTAACCAACTAAAAAAATTCTCAAAAGCCTTTTTTGTCGTAAAGCGATTAGATGAGCAACAACTTGCAAAACACCTCCAGTCAAAACTGCATAACTCATGGCATATACGATATCTCGCTTATCCAATCCTCTGCTTAGTAAAAGTGCAGTGATTATAGATATGTTTAAAAGCGTGGTTGAAAAAGCTGTCGTTGCAAAGTGATTTTTATATTGCAAAAGTGCAGCAAAAAACGAGACGCAAAATATAAGGGGCAAGTAGTAAAAGTTGATAGCTACAAATGAAGAAGCCAACTTTACACTCTTTTGGTCAAATCCAATAGCGATGAGCTTTGTGAAAAAGTCACTAAAAATAGTAACAATGATAGCAAAAACAATCAAAAAAAGGATAAATCTTGTAAAAATTCTATAAGCAAAAAGAGACTTTTTTCTAGCTTTTGCAAAGTTTGGTATAAAGCTTTGTGTAAATGCCCCCTCAGCAAAGACTCTTCTAAAAAGATTTGGTAATTTAAAGGCTACAAAAAATATATCGCTATATATATTTGCTCCCAAAATCGAAGCCGTTAGCAAATCTCTGATAAAACCAAATACCCTTGAAACCAATATACCGATACTATTTGTAAAAAATGATCTTAAAAACATATCTACATTTTATCAAAATGAGCGTTAAATGGAGCTTTTATCTTAATTATTGTATAATAACAAGATTTTTATGCAACTATTTGAAAGGATTTTATTTTGGGTTTATTTAGCAAAAGTACGGACAATAAAAATATAGAGCAAAATGGAAAATCCAAAAGTGATTTTAAATCTGTTATTATCGATACTCAAAATATTACTGATGAGATAAAAAATGTTGCCTCATCGAATAATTTAAATCCAAATGAACTATCTTTTAGAGTTTTAAAAGTTACAACGGCATACAAAAATCATAAAGGCGACGAATTTAAAGAATTAGATGAAAAAAATAAGGATATCTTTAACGATAATGATTTTCTTCTAAATCCAGATTTAAAGATAAAGCAACACTATAAGGTAGAAATATACAAAAAAAGTGATGAAAATCAGGATGAAATAGTGCCAAGTATTATACTAAGTGGTAATAAATCTCTAACAAAAGTAGTAGCAACTATTAAAAAAAATCTAGATGTAAAATATTTTTCAAAACTTGAGCAAAGAATTATTGAAACCATAAATACAAAAAAAGTTCGCTCAAATATACTTGTAGGTCTTCGAGATGAAAACATGCACAAAGAGGTTAAAAAAGTTGTTGCAAGCATTAGAGTAAAAAACTTTTTGGAAATTGACTCTATGTTTGTCGCCTGCCAAGGCTTAGATAAAGTAAGTGCAATAGATGACAAAATCATATATCACTATAAAAACAGAGTTAAAGTGAAAGATAAACAAGGAAGAGTTGATTATTCTCGTAGAGGTTTTATTCTGGCTGTTTCCAAGGGAGATGTTGTTATAGAGTATATAAAACCACAATCTGGCATACCTGGAAGAAATTGTCAGGGTAGATTCTTAAGTGTCAAAGAACCGATGTCCCAAAACAGTATAGATATAAATCATACTGAAAATATAATCAAAAAAGAAGATGATAGCAAAATTTTGTACATAGCAAATAAAAATGGTTATGTAAATTTTGAAAATGGGATATATGATATACAAGACAAGATGGAGATAGAATCTGTAGATTTTAAATCAACCGGATCTATAGAAACGGATTTGGATGCAGATGTGAAGATCAGCATCAAGGAGAACGACATATTTAAAGATGCGATAGGTCCTGGCATGAGTGTAGAAACTTCTGAACTACATGTTGAAGGAAATGTGGCTAGTGGTGCCACCATAAAAGCAAATATTGTTGAAATCAAAGGCCAAACACATAAAACTGCCACAATAGATGCTCAAGATATAAAAATTTCAGTACACAGAGGAAGTGCGAATGGTAAGACCATAGAAATCAACAGGTTAGAAGGTGGTACAGTCTATGGAAAAAAAATTAAAATTAAAGATGTAATAGGAGGCGAAATTATTGGAAAAGAGATATATATAGAAAATCTTACTTCAAATGCATTCATAAGAGCCAGCCATCTTGTAGATATACAAAAAGTCAAAGGAAACAATAATAAGATAGCAATAGATCCAAGAGCTACAAAACAGTACAATATAAAAGTTGAAGAGATTAAGAAGAGTATAAAAAAATATAATATTTCACTCAAACCAATCCCTAAAATCTTAGAAGCAAAAAAGAGACTGATAGACAACAATAAAAGTGTTGTTGAAGAGATAAAAAATAAGATATTAGAACTTAAAAATGATGGAAAAACACCTCCAACTTCTTTATTGGCAAAAATAAAAGAGTATCAAAAAATGGTTAATGAATACAACACTATTCTCAGAGACTTTAAAAATAAAAAACAGAAATTGGTTTCATTAAATGAAGAACTTCAATCTGCTCAAAATCAGATTTTTAGTGCCAAGATCATAAATCATGGTGTTTGGAAAGAGTACAACGAGATAAAATTCAAGCTAATTTCTCCACCTATAGAAGTAACATACAACACAAAAGAGAATGAAATCATCAGAGAGATCACTCTAAACAGAATAGAAGATGAAAATTTTGAAATAAAAAGATCAAGCGAGTACACAAAGTGATTGGAGGTGCTTTATGATCGTAGGAATCAAGGGCAAAATAGTAAAAAAAGAGCCAACGCTTCTGCATGTAGAGTTGCTTTCGGGACTAACATACGAAGTCAAAGTCTCTTTGTTTACATCCTCAAAGATAGATAGTGTAGATGTATCTTTGCATGTAACGCAAATCATTCGCGAAGATCGTCACTCTTTGTTTGGTTTTTTGGATAGTGATGAGAAAAATGTATTTGACACAGTCATAAAACTCAATGGAATCGGTCCATCTACTGCTTTGGCGATATGTTCAACTCTTAGTCCGTATGATTTTGCAACTGCACTTGCAAATGGGGATATAAACTCTTTTACTTTAGTGCCGGGAATTGGACCTAAAAGTGCGAAAAGGATATTGGTAGAACTCAGTGATTTCTCACTTAATTCTCTCCAATCAACCTCTCAAAACAGTTATAAAAATGAAGCCACACAAGCACTAGAGAGTTTAGGCTTCAAGAAAGATAGGATTAAAAAAGTTTTGGCTACATGCAAAAGCACAAATACAACAGAGTTGATAAAAGAAGCTCTAAAAAAACTAGGATAATTAAATGAAAATTGCCATTCTTTTTGGAGCAAACAGTTTTGAACATGAGATAAGTGTAGTCAGCGCTATCGCCCTTAAAAAGGTTTTAAAAAGTGAGTTGATTTACATTTTTTGTGATTATAGTAGAGATTTTTATCTGATTCCAACCGATAAAATCACAGCCAAAAGATTTAGTTCTGGCGAATATAAAAAAGATAAAAAGCTGGATTTGAAAAAAGATGGCTTCTTTCAAAAAAATTTCATGGGTGAAAAAAAGATAGAGTTTGATTTTCTTTTAAATGTAATTCATGGCAAAGATGGAGAAGATGGAACGATACCTGCTCTGCTAAATTTTTTCAACATAAAATACATTGGTCCAAGAGTTGAAGCTAGCGTCATCAGCTTTAATAAGCTCTTAACAAAACTTTATGCTAAAGAGTTTGGAGTTAAAACACTAGAGTACCAAACTCTACAAAGGGGCGAAGAGAGAGTTTTATCTCTAAAATACCCTGTCATCATCAAACCTACAAGACTTGGAAGCTCTATCGGCATAAGTATTGTTAAATCACAATATGAACTAGACTATGCACTAGATGTTGCATTTGAATTTGACTCCCAAGTTTTGATTGAGCCTTTTATCGAAGGGATTAAGGAGTATAATCTAGCAGGTTGCAAGAGTGATAAATATATATTTTCTATCATAGAAGAGCCTCAAAAAGAGGAGTTTTTGGATTTTGATAAAAAGTATCTTGATTTTTCAAGAACAAAAAGAGTAAACGAAGCTCAAATAAGTGAAGATATGGTTAAAAAGATAGAAAATTCATTTAAAAAACTCTACGAGCCTCTTTTTGCCGGATCTCTCATAAGATGTGATTTTTTCGTGTTAAATGATGAGGTATATATAAACGAGATAAACCCAGTTCCGGGAAGTCTGGCAAATTATCTATTTGATGATTTCGACAAAACTATAAAAGACCTCTCAAATCATTTGCCACTAACTATAGCTGTTCCTCATTTATATAGATACATAGACAAAATAAACTCCGCAAAAGGAAAATAATCTTATAATACATAAAATTATATGTATTATGGAGCTACTGATATGATTTCCTACACAAAAGATGAGATAATGACAGCTACTGATGCTGTTAGAAACTTCAGTTCAGTTTTAAAAAGTATATCAAGAAAAGAGAAAGAGAAAGTAGTGATTGTAAAAAATGGCAACTTCGATGCGGTGATGATAAGCGTGGATAGGTATGAAAAATTAGTCGATGCCATGGAGATTTTAGAAAAAATTTACAAAAAGACAAAAAGATAATGGCTCTAAAAGAAGTTACTTATAGCAGCATAAACTATAGTATTAGTTATGAGATACATAACAATAGTAAGAAAGATACTTTGATATTTTTGCATGGCTGGGGAAGCAGTAAAGAGATAATGAGAGATTCATTTTTAAAGTATTTAAGTGAATATAAGCTGCTATTTATAGATTTACCAGGTTTTGGAAACTCTAGTATCATCCATCCTTTAAATACAAAAGAGTATGCGGATATAGTAGATACATTTTTGCAAATTCTACATGTAGAGAAAAATGTCATCTTTGGTCACTCTTTTGGCGGTAAAGTTGCCACTTTGCTTAATCCGAAAGTTTTGGTTCTTTTAAGCAGTGCTGGAATAAAAAATCCAAAAAGCATAAAAACAAGAGTAAAAATCAAACTATTTAAACTTCTAAAGCCTATAGTTGGAAACTCTTTGTACAAAATATTTGCTACAAAAGATATAGAGGGGCTTAGCCAAACAATGTACGAGACTCTTAAAAAAGTTGTAGATGAAGATTTTAGCCCTATCTTTGTAAATTTTAAAAATAGAGCTCTAATATACTGGGGTAAAGAGGATAGGGCAGTGCCGCTAAACAATGCTTTAAAGATAAACTCTTTTATTAAAAATAGTAAGCTTAGAGTTTACGAAGGTGATCATTTCTTCTTTTTGAAAAATACTGAACAAATTTGTCAAGATTTTAGGGAGGATTTATAGTTGCAATATTTTTATCTTTTTACTCATTTTCTGTTTGTTTTAACACTAGGGTACTATTTTATGAGTGCAATGCAGTGGTATAGTTACAAAATAGAGAGAGTAGTTCTGCATTTTAATAGATATGATTGGCATTTTTACTTTTTTATCGTGCCTATCTTTGTTTACTATATAAGTGGTTTGTATTTTCTGTTTTATTTTTATCTGCTACTAGTTCCGACTATAGTGCTGTGGCAAAGAAAACTAGATAAAAAGCTTATCTTTACACCTAGAGTAAAGAGATTTTTTGCCTTTTTAATTTTAGCCACTATTTTTCAAGATGCACTCTGTTTTTTAAGTACAAAATGTATGATTTATGGAGTATTTTTGCCTCTGTTTTTCTCATATCTTGCTAGTTTTCTATATGAAAAAATTCTCTTTTATGGTTTCAAAAAAAGCGCATTGACAAAACTAAACTCAAATAAAAACTTAAAGATCATAGCCATTACTGCTAGCTATGGAAAAACCAGTATAAAAAACTTTCTCTATAGCGTTATTTCGACCAAATACAGAGTCTATAAAACCCCCAGAAGCGTCAATACGCTAGCTGGAATCATCAAAGATATAAACGACAATCTAAGTAACGATATCGATTTCTATATAGTTGAAGCAGGGGCTAGAAATAGGGGAGACATAGACGAGATAGCAAGATTTATAAATCCTCACATCTGCATAGTCGGCGAGATCGGTGAACAGCATATAGAGTACTTTAAGACCCTGCAAAACATAAGGGACACAAAGATGGAGCTTCTAAATTCAAACCGAGTTGAAAAATCTTTTGTACATGCAAGCGCAAATGTAAAAAAAGAGCCAAATATGCTCATCTACGGGGATGAGATTAAGATTTTGAATGCAGACTTAGACGGTATAGATTTTGAGTTAAATATAGATAAGAAAACTGAAAGATTTCACACTCAGCTTTTGGGTAGCTTCAATGCAAATAATCTAGAAGTTGTCATTTTAACCGCACTATATCTTAAAATTAGTTTGTCAAATATAAAACAATCTATTCAAAAACTTCAAGGAGTTGAACATAGACTTCAAAAGATAGAAGCAAACAAAAAGATGATCATAGATGACAGTTTTAACGGAAACTTACAAGGAATGTTAAGCTCTTACGAACTCGTATCGACTTACGACGGAAGAAAAGTCATCATAACTCCTGGCATAGTTGAAAGCAGTGAAAATTCAAATATAAAGCTAGCAAACAAGATAGATGAGATATTTGACATTGTCATCATAACAGGAAAAACAAATCAAAAGATTTTAAATCAAAATATCAAAAAAGCTCAAAAAATCATACTTCAAGATAAAGATAAGCTTCAGGATATACTAGCAGAGCATACAACAGCAGGAGATTTGATACTCTTTTCAAATGACGCCCCTACCTTTATGTAAAATTTTAATTATCTTTTATTATACATTTGTTATGTTAATATAGTATGATTGTAAAAATATAAAAAATGGAATTTAAAGGGGAGAGCAGTATGAAGTCAGACAGTATATACATATCGTCATTGGAGCCGGCAACTGGTAGCTTAATTATCACGATGGGAATCATGGAGCTTTTAAAAGGAAAGTTGGGAAAAGTTGCATTTTTTCGACCTGTTATCGATGATTTGGGCGAGAGAGATCACGACATCTCTTTTGTTTTAGAAAAGTATTCACTGGACATGAGTTATGAAAATTGTTATGGTTTTTCTACACACGAAGTAGAGAAGTTTTTGGCTGAAGATCGATACAACTACTTTATAGAGTCCCTACTCGAAAAATACAAAAAACTTGAGAGAGAGTATGATTTTGTCGTAGTAGAGGGACTTCACAATTCATCCTTTTCTCACACCTTGGACTTTGATATCAACCTTGCTATAGCACAAAATCTTGGGACTCCTTACATTAGTGTTCTAAAAGGCAAAGATAAAAGCGTTGTAGAGATAATAGACGAAATCACAATAGAGAGCGAATCTATCAAAAATGCCGGCTGTGTACATATAGCTACATTTGTAAATAGAATTGATCCAAAAATAACGAATGAGTTACGAGGAAATCTACTCGCACTTGATACGAAAAATAGCCCTGTGTATCTTTTGGAAGAGGTTACAGAACTAGATACTCCAACTGTTGCGGAAATCAAAAAAAATCTTGGATGTATTCAGATTTTAGGAGAGGAAAAAGATCTCAGAAGAGTAGTAAAACAGAGTAAAATCGCTGCTATGAAACTAGAAAACTTTCTAGAGTATCTCGAAGATGGCGACTTGATCATAGTTCCTGGAGACAGATCAGATATCATCATCGGTTCTCTAAGTTCTGTTTTTTCTAAGAACTATCCAACAATCTCAGGCATATTGCTAACAGGAGGACTTTTGCCTCATAAATCTATAAAACAACTCTTTAGCGGATTTGATAGATGTACAATGCCGATTTTAAGTGTAGAAGAAGATACTTACACAACTGCTATGAAAGTAAAAGATGTTCCAGCAACTATAACCCCTCAAAGCGAGCGAAAAATCGCTCTCGCTATGGGACTTTTTGCTTCAAATGTTGATGTTAACTATCTTGGAGACAAAATAGTATCTGAAATCACAAGCGATACTACAACACCTATAATGTTTGAGTTTGGACTCTTTGAGAGGGCAAGATCAAATAGAAAGAGGATTGTATTGCCAGAGAGTAGCGATGAGAGAATTTTAAGGGCTACGGAGATACTATTAAGAAGAAATGTTGCAGAGATTATCCTTTTGGGTGAAGAGAAGAAGATTTTGGAAAAGAGCAGAACTCTTGGAATTGATATAACAAAAGCAAAATTTATAGACCCCAAAACTTCACCTCTTATGGATAAATATATCAATAGTTTTTATGAATTAAGAAAGAAAAAGGGTTTAA
This sequence comes from Campylobacteraceae bacterium, assembly GCA_026988975.1. GTDB lineage: Bacteria > Campylobacterota > Campylobacteria > Campylobacterales > Sulfurospirillaceae > JAADIZ01. The sequence goes on along the minus strand of JALSKH010000106.1, from coordinate 8,602 downwards.
CACTCGATATTGCTAAACAATCACTAGAGCTTGACAGTTATTTTGCTACAATGATGGTGCATTGTGGGGATGCGGATGGTATGGTTTCAGGTGCAATTCATACTACTCAAGATACTATAAGACCAGCTTTACAAATCATAAAAACAAAGCCGGGCATCTCGATAGTATCTAGTGTCTTTTTCATGTGTTTAGATACTAAAGTTTTGGTTTATGGAGATTGTGCGGTAAATCAAGACCCAAATGCCGAGCAATTAGCTCAGATAGCTATGACTTCATCAACTACCGCAAAAATCTTTGGAATAGACCCAAAAGTTGCGATGCTTTCATACTCCACAGGTGATTCAGGAAAGGGAGATGATGTAGAAAAAGTAAGAGTTGCTACAAATATAGTAAAAGAGAAGATGCCAGAACTTTTGGTTGAAGGTCCTATACAATATGACGCTGCCATAGATGCAAGCGTAGCAAAAACAAAACTTCCAAATTCAAAAGTAGCTGGTCGCGCCACAGTCTTTATCTTTCCAGATCTAAATACTGGCAACAATACATACAAAGCAGTTCAAAGAAGTTCAGGCGCTATAGCAATAGGACCTGTTTTGCAAGGTTTAAACAAACCGGTAAACGATCTAAGCAGAGGTTGTTTGGTAGCAGATATCGTTAACACCGTCGCAATCACGGCTATACAAGCACAAGGAGAGTAGATATGAAGATATTGGTTCTAAACAGTGGAAGCTCTTCTATAAAATTTCAACTTTTTGATGCTAAGACAAATGAATCTTTAGTAAGTGGCATTATAGAACAGATAGGTGAAAAAATATCTCATGCTAGGATAAAATTTGAAAGTGGAGAATTAGAGAAGAAGATACCGATAGCCAATCATAAAATTGGGCTAGAGATCATGAATTCGCTTCTGATAGAGTCAAAAATCATAAAAGATTTATGCGAACTTGATGGCATTGGACACAGAGTTGTTCACGGAGGTGAGGAGTTTTGCGAACCAACGATCATAAATGACAAAGTGATTAAGCAGATAGAGAAGCTGATTCCATTAGCACCATTGCATAATCCTGCAAACTTAGAAGGTATAAAAAGTAGCATAGAGCACTGCCCAAATGTTCCTCAAGTAGCTGTTTTTGATACTGCCTTTCACTCAAGCATACCAAAATATGCCTACATGTACGCACTTCCATATGAAACTTATGAAAAGGATGGTGTGAGAAGATACGGATTTCACGGGACTTCTCACCACTTTGTGGCAAAAGAGGCAGCGAAAAAGCTAGGCATCAAAATGGAAAATTTAAATGCTATCACACTCCATTTGGGAAATGGAGCAAGTATGAGTGCGGTCAAAAATGGAAAAAGCATAGATACCTCCATGGGTCTCACACCACTTGAAGGACTCATAATGGGTACTAGATGCGGAGATATAGATCCAGCCATCATCTTTTATCTCTCAAGAGTGGAAAATTTAAACGAAGATGAACTTGACAATATGCTAAATAAAAAGAGTGGCTTAAAAGGCATCTGTGGTAACAACGACATGAGAGAAGTTGGAGAGATGGCACAAAATGGAGATGAAAAAGCAAAACTAGCTCTTGAAATGTTTAGCTATAGAATCAAAAAGTATATAGGCTCATATAGCGCAGTTTTGGGCAGAGTTGATTGTCTGATTTTCACAGGCGGCATTGGTGAAAATGATATAGAGGTGAGAAGAAACAGTTGTTCAAATTTGGAAAATCTAGGAATTTCACTAGATCTTGACAAAAACAATCAAAGAGCAAAAGAGATCATAGATATAAGCAAACCCAACAGTAAAGTAAAAGTTTTAGTGATTCCAACCAACGAAGAGCTAGAAATAGCTTTACAAGTCAAATCTCTTATTTTATAATTGAACTTATAGTTTTGGTTGGTAAATTTTACACTCAGCACCGCTATTTCGCTTAACGACCACAGAGGGAATCTGGGCAGACTTAAAGCCATAAGCCCTACACCCATGTGGTCTTGATCGCTCCCAAGTTACGAAGTAGTATTTACACTTTTGACAGACTATTTTCTTCAATTTTCACCTCTTTGTGATATTTTTAGATTTTTTCTTATGCTTTTAAAGCCATTTTTCAAATCATCCTTTGTGACTTTATCGTTTAAGTCTATATAGTAGCTAAAAATCAAATCATTCATATTTTTGTTTACCTCCATCCTCAAGTAACTATTCGGAAAATTCGAGAGAGTTTTTCTTGGTGCATTTTGATTACTGTTGCAAACTATATTTGCTTTATATGACACAAGCAGAAGATACTCACATTTACTTTTAAATGGGTATAGATTGCTTAAAGTTTTTTCCATCTTAACATTTTTTGGAAAGATAGAAAGTTTTAGACAAGGTATATGCTTATCTCTATAAGTTGTGTCATATAACTTAGATATAGAGTTATCCCCACATCCATTTAACAAAAGCAATAAAAATAAAAAAATAAAAAATCTCATATAAAATTATAGTAAAATTCAAATAAAAATTTGAACATATAGATGCTTTTTAGTGAAAAAATGTATCTAAACTTAACTCTTTTTTGGTCGATTTCACCTAAAAGGAGTTTGTCATGATAAGAGAGTTTAATTCTATAAATGTAAGTAACAATAGTTTTTCTTTTGATATTCAAACAAGTTCTGGAGATAAAATATCTCTATCGCTAAAAGACAATAAGGAGCTTGATTTTAGTGAACAAAAAGGAGAAAATTGGCAGAAGGACTCTTTTAGTCTAAAAGAGGAGCTCGGATATAGCTTTTCATATAGTGGCAATGGTATCGATAAGAACGATAAAAAAGAGATAGAAAGAGCCATGAAGTTAATCAAGCCAATCTATCAAAAATTTCTAGAAAATATCAAAAAAAGTGATAAAGCGCTTGATGCCAACCATCTCTTAACAAACAGTGCTCATGACATAAAAAGCAAATTTCCAAAGTTGAATTCAAAAGATGCTAGGATACTTTTGAAAAACAAAACCATAGATACTTTTGATGATATATTTTCTATTTTCAACAAAGATAAAAAACTTATAGAAAATACAAAAAAACTCTTCGATAGACTCTTTGATAAAGATTCTAAACTCGAATTATATGCTTAATTTCTAGTTTTCTAAGCTACAAAATGATAGACTATAGTAACAAAAATTCAAAGGAGAAGATATGTTAAGAAAGACTTTAGTCGCACTAAGTGCTGCATCATTGATGTTTGCGGGAACTGTAAATATGGACTTAAATGCAAAATATCCTGCTTTAAACTTCCATACAAAAGGTGCTGTTAAATATGCAGCTTTAGTTAAAAAGTACACAAACGGCAGCGTAAATATAAAAGTACATGCAGGAAGTTCGCTTGTTAAGGGAAATGCCCTAAAAGCTGTCAAAGACGGTGTTGTACCTATGACAGATATGTTTATACCTTTCACTGCAGGTGGTGGTAAGGTTTTTGGTATCTCTGCGCTTCCTTTTGTAGCTTCTAGCTATGATGATGCTTATAGATTGTACCAAATCTCAAAACCAGCTTACAATAAAACATTTAAAAAGTGGAACCAAAAACTTCTATATGCTGTAACTTGGCCGCCAAGTGGAATATATACAAAAAAAGCTTTAAACTCAACTGCTGATTTTAAGGGAGTAAAAGCCAGAACTTACGATAAAAACTCTGCAAATTTTGTAAAACTAGCTGGTGGTAGTGCTGTCGCACTTCCATGGGGCGAGGTTTATTCAGCACTTAGTACAGGTTTAGTAAATGCTGTTGTTACATCTTCAGAGAGTGGAAAAAATGGTAAACTTTGGGAGGTTTTAACTAACTTTACAAAGATAGGCTATGCATATCCACTTCAAGCAGTCACAATCAATCTTGACTATTGGAACAGCTTAGACAAGATGCAACAAAAAGCAATGCTTAAAGCTGCCAAAGAGATGGAAAAAGCTCAATGGGCTATCAGTAAAAGCATAGATAAAGAGGATTTAGCGATTTTAGCAAAGCATGGCATGAAAGTAAGCGAACCGACTCCTACACTTAAAAAACAGTTGGCAGAAGTTGGTGCAAAAATGTTAAAATCTTATCTACAAGATGCAAGCAGTGATATTAAAAAAATCTTCAAAGAGTATAGAAAATAAGCACTATTATGAAATTTTTTATAAAATTTGAAAAATGGCTCTCAGGATTGGGAGCCATTTTATCTGCACTTTTTATCGTCGCTTTGGTGCTTTTGATACTCACGGAGATATTTTCAAGAACTCTCTTTGATAAATCCACCATGATAGCCGACGAATACAGTGGCTACTTCTATCTCGCGTCTGTATTTTTAGGACTTGGTTATACTTTTAGCCAAAAAGCACACATAAGGATCAACATCCTAACAGCAAGATTGTCAAAAACAAAACAGAACTATTTTGATATCTTTGCCGGCACAATAACTTTTGCCGTTATATCATTTATATTTTACAGGGTAATTTTGATGTGTTTGGATGCTTATAGTTTTGACATACTCTCCGAGGGAGTAAGCGAAACACCGATATATCTGACACAAATTCCTATGATAATAGGTTCATTTATCTTTGTTATCTCTATCTTAGCTTTTATAGCAAGGAGGTTCTCAAATGATAGCTGACCCATTGACTTTGACTATCGTATTGTTGATTGTTATGTTTGCTTTTTTACTCTCATCCATCTGGATTGGAGTCTCTTTGATGCTTACGGGCATCTTTGGAATGCTAATTTTTAAGGTAAACCTGCCGCCAGCTATAAATATTTGGGACAAGATAGGAGATCTACTCTCATCATCCCTTTATGACTCACTCAACTCTTGGTCACTTGCCGCACTTCCCATGTTTATACTCATGGGTGAACTCCTATATAAATCTTCCATCTCGACAAGACTTTTCAACGGCTTAATTCCATGGCTGACAAAAGTTCCAGGAAGACTTTTGCATATAAATGTGGCAGCCTGTTCACTTTTTGCAGCCGTATCAGGCTCATCTGCTGCGACAACTGCGACTGTTGGCAAAATCACACTAGCAGAACTCAAGAAGAGAGGATATAGCAAATCTCTCTCGATAGGTTCACTCGCAGGAAGTGGAACTTTGGGCTTTTTGATACCACCTAGTTTGATCATGATCATCTATGGAGTTTTGTCAAATGTATCTATTGGCAAGCTTTTTATCGCTGGCATACTTCCCGGAATTTTACTAGCTAGCTCATATGCTCTATATATAATCATCGCTGCAAGCATAGATAAAAATGCAGTGCCAGTGCAAGAAGAGAAGATAACTTGGAGTATGAGATTGCACTCTTTAAAGGATTTATTGCCAATCTTTTTGCTTATAACTTTAGTTTTGGGCAGTATCTATGCAGGTTTTGCAACTCCAACTGAAGCTGCGGCTTTGGGAGTTTTAGGCTCTATTATCTTGGGTTTTTACTTTAAAAGTTTAGATTTTGAGGTCTTCAAGACTGCAATATTAAATGCCATAAAAACAACTGTTATGATCAGCTTCATCATCGCTGGAGCTGGATTTTTATCTCAAGTTGTGGGATTTTTAGGCATCGCAAGAGCCCTTAGCGAATACATAGCATCACTCGGACTTTCGCCATATATGCTTATATTTGTTGTGGGAATTATGTATATGATTTTGGGCATGATGCTTGATGGTATATCTATGGTTGTTATGACGCTGCCTATAGTGCTTCCCATAATCACTGCGGCTGGCTATGATCCTCTCTGGTTTGGTATATTTTTAGTGCTTATGGTGGAGCTTTCTCAGATAACACCGCCTGTTGGATTTTCACTTTTTGTTATACAGAGCATTTCGGGTGAAAAGATCGACTACATTTTAAAGGCAACTTTTCCATTTTTTGTTATAATGATACTCATAGTTGTCGTTTTGACACTATTTCCTGAGATAACATTTTATCTGCCATCAAAGATGGTACATGGATAAGGATAGAGAGATGATAAAACTAAATTGCGATATGGGTGAGAGCTTTGGAGCTTGGAAGATGGGGCTTGATGAAGAGATTATGCCCTTAATTGATATGTCAAATATAGCTTGCGGATTTCATGCGAGTGATCCTCTCACTATGGATAAAACCGTAAAATTAGCTAAGGAAAACTCTGTTGTTATCGGGGCACATCCAGGATATCCTGATTTGGTCGGATTTGGCAGAAGAGATCTAAAATGTACATTTGATGAGATAGAAAAATTTGTGATCTATCAAATAGGAGCATTGGATGCCATTTGCAAAGCAAATGATACAAAAGTAGAGTTTGTAAAGCCTCACGGTGCACTCTACAATGGAATGATGCGAGATGAAGAGATATTTAATGCCATTGCAAGTGCTGTTTCAAGTTATGATAAAAATCTAAAATTGATGATTTTAAGTTCACCTAAAAATGAAAACTATAGTGATATAGCAGATAAATATGGCATAAGTCTGCTTTTTGAACTCTTTGCAGACAGAGCATATATGGATGATGGCTCATTGATGCCAAGAAGCATGAAGGGTGCAGTTTTGGGCTCTAGCGATGAAGTTCTACAAAGGCTTCAATTTCTACTTGAAAATGGTGCCATAAAGTCCCACACTCAAAAAATCTTAAAACTAAAAGCAGATTGCATCTGCGTTCATGGCGATAATGCACATGCTCTAAGCATCGTAAAAGCTATGAGGGAGTTTTTGAGTGATAGAGTATAAAATAGCCTCTGCGCAGAGTGTGATAGTACATTTTGCAGACTCAATTTCAAAAGAAAATTCCAAAGTAGTTCAATACAACTACAAACTACTTAAAAAGTTAAAAAATAGTGGAATCATAGATTTGACGCCATCATATACAACTATACTTATTCGATATGATTTGAACTTTTTCAGCTATGAATCAATCATAAAATTTTTAAAAGAAAATTTATCACTTGATATCCAAGAAGCAGAAGAAGAGGGCGGTATAGTCGAGATTCCTATATACTATAGCGAAGAGGTTGGATTTGATCTGCTTAGGATATCTAAGCTCTCAGGTCTTAGCGTAGATGAAGTTATATCTCTACATGTAGAGAATATTTACTCTGTATATACCATAGGATTTCTGCCCGGCTTTGCATATCTAGGCGAAGTAGATGCAAAGATAGCAACTCCAAGACTAGAGACTCCTCGCACAAAGATACCAAAAGGAAGCCTTGGAATCGCAGACAATCAAAGTGCAATCTACCCGATACAAAGTCCTGGTGGCTGGAATATAATCGGCAGGACATATCTTGATATGTTTGATAAAAACCTAGATGGATTTTCATACTTGAGTGTTGGTGATAGAGTAAAATTTAAACCTATAAGCAGAGATGAATTTATAAAAAATGGCGGTGTGATTTGAGTGCTTTTAGAGTTATAGAGGGTGGCATTTTATCACTAATCGAAGACTTTGGAAGATATGGACTATGTGATAAAGGCATCACAAACTCTGGAGTTATGGATGAGTATGCCTATATGATTTTGAACTCTTTGCTTCAAAATCAACCAAATACAAACTGCGTAGAGATCACAATGGGCGGACTTAAATTAGAAGCTCTGAGTTCATGTGTGATAGCAGTAACTGGAGCCGATGCAAGCTTTAGCATCAACTCAGTAAAACAGAAGATTTGGAGAACTCACAATATAAACAAGGGCGAACTCTTAGAGTTTGGATACACTAAAAACGGTGTGAGGATTTACCTCGGGGTCAAAGGCGGTTTTGACACAGAACGGGAGCTTGGAAGTAGTAGTGTAACACTAAAAGAGGAGATAGGGCATAACCTGAAAAAAGGAGAGATACTCAATTTTTCAAATGATAAAACTGATAACTATAATATTTCATTAAAAGAAAAATTCATACCATCATACCCAAAAGAGCTAGATATAAGAGTAGTTTTAGGCTATCAGGATAGTTTTTTTAAGTCACACGAAATTGAAAAGTTTTTTTCGCAAACATATAGTGTCTCACCACAATTTAACAGAATGGGCTACAGACTCGAAGGTGAGCCGATAAAGTGCGAGATAGACGGTATAATCTCAGAGGGCATAAGTTTTGGAGCAATCCAAATACCAAAAGATGGCAAACCAATCATCTTGCTAAAAGAGAGACAAACCATAGGAGGCTACCCAAAGATAGGATCGCTCTTGCCTATTGACTGCTTCAAACTCTCTCAACTAAAAGCAGGCGATAGGGTAAAATTCAGCCCGATAGATATAAAAGAGGCACAAAAAAAGATGCTTTTATTTCAAAATACAAGTACCTTTTCACGATAAATTAGACTCAATTTAGGCTATAGTATCTTACCATCTTAAGCCAAGTTTTCTTAAATTGCTTTGAGAGTTTTTATTGCCACCTCTAGCTGCCTTTCGTAATAATTCAATCGCTCTTTTTTTATTTATTGCCACACCTGTTCCATTATAGTAAAACACGCCCAACTGACTTTGTGCAGCAATACTTCCTTTGTTGAGACTGCCCAGAATTTTGTGTAAGCAACTTTTATAAGTGTTATTATACATAATATTATCTTATAAATCCATTAAGTCTATCTTCAAATATAATAGATAATTGTGAGATAATTTCACCCCAAT
>JALSKH010000105.1 GCA_026988975.1 Campylobacteraceae bacterium | reverse complement strand
TTTTTACTCCTTGATAGGTATAATTATACCTATGTTTGGGTTAATTTTACCTTGGTTTTTAGCTTTGAAGTACGTGTTTTAGGAAATTTTATGGGTTATAGGTATGATTTTGCGGGAATGGAGGTTACATGTAAAGTGCGATATTTTTTTTGCTTCGCTCTTTTTTGTTTTGTAAAATTCAATGATTTGCAGATAATTGGACATTTTATTTTCTATGGCTTTTTTATCCTCTGTCGATAAACTTTTATAAAAAATAGTCTCATCAAATTTATAAAATATTCCCTTATCTATCACAAAACTTATCGGTTCGTATTGTTCGCTTGTACCTATATGAACTGGGCTTAGTGTTGTAATCTTTAGATGATGTTTATATAGTAGTTTTTTCATGAAAGCTCTCCTATGGGAATAACTATGCTGTATCCTTGGTGTACAGTATCTGTGTATAGTTTTGATATACCTTTTATACAACTTCCAATGTATCGGATATTTTGTAGATTTTCAAATTCCACTACACTAGTGCTATTTGCCATCAATATAGGTTTTTTGAAGGCATTTTTAAAAGCCCTATCTGCTCCAAACTTTCCAAATCTAGAAAATGGTTCATAGTATAGATTTTTACATTTTAAATTTTTTGGAGAAAATGGACTAAGTGCCATGTATCTTTTTGAGTTATTATTTGTATGAAATTCTTTAAACTTTTCAAACTTAAATCTACCCTTTCCGATAGTAGTATCTTTTCCATAACCATTTTGTGCAAATACCTCAAAAGCTGTTTCCAAATCTTTTAGTGAAAGTTTGTTCTCATCTACCAAAAGATATATATCTTGAGAAGATAAGCTAATCTCTTCGCTATCGTATGGTGCAAAAGTGCTATTACCGGTAGTAAAGTTTTTGTAATCTATGCTATTTCTTAGGACAGAAATTTTTCTCTGTCTATTTGAGATATCTTTATCACTTCTAGCTTGCCTGTAGCTGCCTTTTTGCAACTCTTCAAATGTTAACCAAATATTTTTTCTAGAAATCTTTTTATCGAGTTTATCTTCACCTAACAGTTTGCTAGGCATATTTGGTTTTGGGAGATACCCACTAGCAAATCCATCTGAGACTATCAAAAAAGGAGAAATTTCATAATTTTCTAGCAACTCTTCCAATCTCTCTTTGCCAAAAGAGTACCTTACGGACCAGCATATCTGACCAAAGAGAGTATCACCTTTTAATGGTGTTGAAAAATTTGAGACAGGTGTTATAGTTGTTTTATATAGCTTCATATCTTACTCATATATATAGAATTTTACTCTACCATAACCTCTTGAACCACTGCCTCCTAGATAGTCATCTTCAAGAAGTTCAAAGCCTCTTTTTAGCATATTTATCAAGTTGTCTTCATTATCTTCATCAAGAATTTTTACTCGTATATCAAAATCAAACTTGACACCAGCTGGTACTCTCTCGGTTTGTCTTGCCCCTACTCCGTGTCTAGCTGTTCCTGTATTTCTGTCTATCACATTTTCATATTTAGCTTCACTAAGTACCATATCGTTAGATTCTAAACTAACAGGACAATCTCCAACACTTATCCTAGTGATGCCAAAAAGAGTCTCTTTGTCTCCAAAAAGCTTCAAGAGTGTTTCTGCTGATGCTTTTTTATCTTTATCTTCAAAGATAGGATCATTTAAAAGAGTTGACGAAAAAGGATTGCCATCTCCAATACCCACAACTCCGATATCCCACTCTAGCAAACTTCTTATCTTTCCTTTGAGACTACTTCCTGGAATGTATGGGTTGTTTGTATTTATATCTTTGATAACTCCATTATCTATGCCACCTATCTTCATAGTATCGTCTCCTCCACCTATATGAAGACCACTTAAAAGTTCTATTTTTCCAGTTATTTTTACTATTTTCATCTTAATTGCTCCCTTTAAAAAATCCCAAAACTGCTTCAAAGAAGAGTTTAAACTTTGTCAAATCCTCTTTTGTTTTAACTTGACTTATACATTGACTCATCATATCGGAAAACTCACGACTTACTACTTTTCTATTTAAAGCATAAGAAACTTTAGAATTCAGCATTTTGACAAAAGGCAGAACATCTATCCACTCCTCTTTTTTTGCCCTACTCTCAAGTTCTAAAACTTTTTCATAAAAACCTCTAGCTTGAGTCTTTTTTGTTTTCTCGATCTCTGATGCCCACTCTTTTGCGGTTGCATCAAAAAGATTTTCATCATTTGTATAATCTAGATCAATTCTCTTTGCCATCTAATCTCTCCTTATTAAGTGTTTGTTCTCTTTTTTGTACTGTTTTATCAGATACTCCAAAACCTCATCTGCTCCGTTGTTGTAAAAATTTGACATTTTTGTATTCAAGAGTCTCTCCTTT
>JALSKH010000104.1 GCA_026988975.1 Campylobacteraceae bacterium | reverse complement strand
TAGACAAAGAGCACATAGTGCCAACGGATATTTATCCCCAGTAGAATTTGAGGAAAAAATGTTACGATTGGAAACAGCTGCTTAGAATGTTGTATTCTGAGTGTGAAATAGGGTTGACAGATCAAATATAACCATACACCTTTTTACTCCACTGTCACGCTTTTTGCTAGATTTCTTGGCATATCTACATCATTTCCAAGTCTTATGGAGATCTCTAATGCTAAGAGCTGGGTGATGACCATCATTTCAAAAAATTCACTCATGGGGTGCTCATGAGGTGCAGTTTTTATGAAATCATCAGCTAGTTCGAACTCTTTTGGGCTTATGGCTAGTATGGTTGCATCTCTTGCGCTTAGCTCTTCTACATTGCTTTTTGTCTTTTCATATAGCATGGTTTGAGGCATCAAAGCAATGGTAAAAAGTTTGCTGTCAGCTAGTGCAATCGGACCGTGTTTCATCTCCCCTGCAGGGTAGCCTTCGGCATGGAGGTAGCTTATCTCTTTTAATTTCAAAGCACCCTCAAGTGCAAGCGGGAAAAAGATATCTCTGCCGATGAAAAAGAAGCCGTGACCGTGTAGGTATCTTTTTGAGAGCCGGTGTATCTTTTCGTGTATCTTCTCATCCACTCTTAATACTTCAGGGATAGAACGCATCGCCTTTATCTCACTTGCATACTCATTCTCGTCTATTTTTTCGCTCCCTACATGTAGAGCTAAAAGCCAAAGAGAAAGAACTTGAGTAGCAAAAGCTTTAGTGCTTGCAACTCCCTTTTCTATACCAGCTCGAGTGAGTATGGTGGCGTCGCTTATCCTTACTATCGAAGAGTTATCTACATTGCAAATTGATAGAGTTTTGAGTCCGGCTCTCTTTGCCATCTTTAGTGCCTCCAGTGTATCGGCAGTTTCGCCACTTTGACTGATGACTAAGAAGAGAGTTTTTTGGGTTAAAAGAGGTTTTTTGTATCTAAATTCGCTTGCTATTTCGACTGAACATCTTATCTTTGAGATTCGCTCAAACAGATAGCTAGAAGTTAGAGCAGCATGATAACTAGTCCCGCATGCGCAGATTTTTATCTCATCTATTTTGCTAAAATCAAGATTTTCTACCTCTTCAAGATATACTTTTTCATCTTTGATTCTACCCATTAGGGTTTCACTCGTTACTGCAGATTGTTCGTAAATCTCCTTTTCCATAAAAAATCTATAGCCATCTTTTTGAGCATAAATTTTACTCGAATTTAAAAGTTTAAAACTTAGCTCTATCTGTTTGGAGTCTTTGTAGAGATTTATCTCTTTTTCATTCGCCCATCCGTAAGTACCATCTTCAAGATATATAACTTCACTTGCAAATCCGATTAGAGGAGCATCTGATGAGCCAAAAAAGAGTTCATCTTCTTCATTTTTTCCGATGATGAGAGGCACTGCATTTTTAGCAAAAAATATCTTTTGAGACGCTACTTTGGAGATCAAAAGTATGGCGTAAGCCCCTTTTAAAGAGGCGATAGTTTTTTCAAACGCAGTTTCAGGTTCAAATCCAAGATTTACAAATTTTTCAAACAGATGAACTATAACTTCACTATCAGTTTGACTCAAAAAAACAACCCCTTCGCTTTGGAGATCCTTTTTTATATCCATATAATTTTCTATGATGCCGTTATGAATCACAAAAGAGAACTCTCCCCAGTGTGGATGGGCGTTTATCTCTGTTGGTTTACCGTGTGTTGCCCATCTTGTGTGAGCTATGCCTAGCCCGAAACCGATCGAGCGAAAATCTTTCGTTTTTTCTACTAGATTGTCAAGTTTTCCACTAGCTTTAAAGTAGTTTATCTCATTTTGATGAAGCACAGCGATGCCGGCACTGTCATATCCTCTATACTCTAGCTCTTTCAAACCATCTAGTAAAAACTCTCTCTTTTCTCTTTTTCCTATATATCCAACTATTCCGCACATGTTGTTAAAACCTCTAGTATTTTATTTTTATTTTTGCATAAGTCTATCGTTTTTTCGATTAAGATCAGATTTCTTGTCTTTCTTTTTATGGTTTGAATTTTTGCCATAGCCACATCTATACCTTCATCATCAAAAAGGTTCATGATGTAAGCCATCAAGCCCTTTTGGTCTTTGGTATTTATGTTCATTCTCGCATAAGTCATGGAGTGTTCACAATCAATCTCAATCTCATCCTCTTTTATAATGGGTTTGAATAGTTTTGTCTTTTTGCTCATGTCAAAGGAGTTGTCTATAAGCTCATTTATAAAAGATATATCATCGTTATAAACATCTTGATTGAATTCTAGCTTAAAGTACTTTTTCTCATCAAAAAGTTTATATATCTCCATATTTACAAGATTTAAAAAGCCCAGTTTTCCTAGTAGATAGCCGATGTTGAAGTCTCTGTTTTTGATAACTTCTATTTTAAGGTATGGTGAAGTTTGTACTTTGTAAGTGAAAGTATCTGTCTCGTAAGCTAATTTTGCGATTTTGATTATTTGGTCTGATTTATGTTTTAAAAAGAAGAAATTTGAGCTTATATTTAGTATCTTTCTCTTTAAGATAGGTGGAAATTTTTTGAACTCTTCATTTTTCTTTAAAATCCTCTCTCGCCTGAGTCTGCTACTGACTTCATCTATGAGATTTGGTTTGTCAAACATTTGCAAAGCCCGTTTATATAGTTCTTTAAGTAGGTTTGCATTAAAGTTGGTATATACGCTTTTGCCAACCCCATTTACATCTGTATAGGTTAGTATATAGAGCATATTTAAGATATTTATACTCTTGAGCTTTGAGACAAAAGCTAGTACAACTCTTTCGTTGTATATATCTTCTCTGTTTGCTGTATTGTTCATGGCTGTATGAAGTTTTATCAAGAGAGTGCCGTCTATGATGGCTTGGTCTGAAAATTTTAGTTTTTGGGCATATGCTCTGAAGATTTTCGCTCCTAATTCACTATGGTTTCCCCGTCTGCCTTTTCCTATATCGTGAAAAAAGATACATAGTCGCATGAGAGCTTTGTACTCCAAAGACAAATCTTGAAATAGATTTTTTATAAATTTATCTTTGATATTTTCAAGATGATATATGCACCTAAGTGTATGTTTATCTACAGGGTATTGATGGTATCCGTCAAATTGGGCCATAAACTTTACCTGCTTAAAAGGCTTGGCAAGCTGTTGGAGAAGGGATGCTTTGTCTAGCGCTCTGAAAATTTCATAAATATGATCTTTATAAAGTAGAGCCTTAAATAGTTTGTATGTTTTGTTGCTATTGTGAGTCGAGTGTGTGCAGTATCTTATGAAATTCACATAACTTATGTCAAATTTTATATTTTTTTGAGATATAGAGTTCATTTGCTCCAATACTTCATCTAAACTAATAGCTCTTTTTTTAAAGGAGGAGAAGAGAGTATCGCTACATAAGTAGAGTTGCGGGCTTACTCTTGAATTTTTTATCTTGGGCAGATTTTTCAAGTCGCACAAGATAGGTGCCGTCACTTTTTTTATAAAAATTCTGCTCGTGATATTTAGAGTATTCATGGCTTGCAAAGTTTTGTGCGATAGTTGCATTTGCGCACTTTTCAAAACTTTATCTTTGAAGCCCAATTTTTTTGCAACATCAGGGATAAACTCCAGATTTAGCGTATCTTGTTTCTTTTTTGCGCTTAGATGCATGGCGGAGCGGATTCTGTATAGAAACTCCAAAGCGCTTCTAAACTCTTTGTACTCTCTCTCGTCAAGTATAAAATCAGACAAATCTTTGAGTTTTTCTATGCCAAATATGATTTTACAGAGCCAAAAGAGCATATTTGCATCTCTAAGCCCACCTTCGCTCTCTTTGATATTTGGTTCCATTTTGATTGCGTTGGATTTTATTCTTTGTTTGTAGTTTTCCAAGAGCGATATGACGGTCTCTCTTTTGTTGTAGTTTCTGATCTTCTCAAGTTCGTTTTGGGTCTCTATCCACAAAATTTTAGATCCTGATAGATATCTTGACTCAAGCATCGCTGCTTTGATACTCAAATCTGTATTGCTTGCTTCAAAAAGGTCATCTACCCTATGGACTCTATGCCCTAGTTTCATACCAGCATCCCAGGCGAGCATCAAGATATCTTCGATGATAGGCTCTATATTGTAGCCCTTTATATCCTTATAGACAATCATCAAGTCGATATCGGAGTAAACACAAAGCTCTTCCCTGCCATAACTCCCCATGCCCACAAGCGTAAGTGGAATGGAGTTTACAAAAGGCATATAGTTGCCAAAATATTTTCGCAAAGCATATCTAAATATGATATTTACAAATCTATCGATAGTTTTTGTATGTTTAACCAAGAAATCCTTACCTTGATTTTGCACAAAAATCTCATCCAGAGAGTTGAGATAGTTACCGATATGCTCCTTGATAACCTTAGATATAGCGAAATCATCCGCATTGGTATATATAAGTTCTTCTATTTTTTCTTCTAGTTTCATACTTTGTATGATACAGTAAAAAAAAGAGTTTGTGAAGATTTAAGTGCTTAAAGTTTACTCTTTTGTTTTATCAAATTCGCTTTGACACCACTTTAGCCCATGCTTATATCCCAAATCATAACCTTTTTGCAAATCTTTAAAAGAGAACATTTTTATGGAAGAGAGTTTTTTAGGCGATATATACCATTTGCATCTTGCTATATTTTGTGGAAGTGAAGTTGTTAAGGAGATTTGCAAAACTCTTACTAACAGATTAATAAAAGTGTGTTTTTTGGGCATTACATTTGGCATCAGATTTATGCCAATTATCGGATAGTTGTATTTTAAAAGTGGGGTTGTAGGCATGAGGTCAAGTATGCCACCATCAGCGAGAACTCTATCTTTGATATATACAGGTTTGAAAAGAGGCACAAGTGCACAAGAGGCTAAGATGAAAGTTTTTCCATCTCCTTTGTCTATATGGAGTTTTTTATGTGATTTTAAATCGCTCACGCAGGCATAAAACGGGATCTTGGTTTTTGAAATATCATCAGAAGTGAACAGTTTATCTAAAATATCAGCTTCTAAATTTATAGATAACAGACTTTTTTTGAGCCAGTTAAATTTAAATATTTTTTTAAATTTTTTTGATTTTACAATGTCAAAAACCTCTTTTGGCTTTAGTCCGCAAGCTATCGCACCACCAACTAGTGCTCCGGCACTACTTCCGCTTATGGCTTTTATCTCTACGCCATTTTCCTCTAAAGCCTGTATAAATCCTAGATGAAAAACTCCTCTAGCTGCCCCTCCTGAGAGAGCTAAGGATACACTTAGTGTTGGTTTGGTTGTAGTTCTATTGTTTTCCATTCTCCCTCCAATGTTTCTACTATCGCGCTACAATTTTCTACCCAATCGCCACAATTTAGATATCTTATCCCATCTATTTCTCTGTTTGCAACTTTGTGTATATGTCCACAAATTATGCCATCATAATTTAATTTTTTTGCATGCCTAGCGAGGGTACTTTCAAAATCTGTGATAAATCCTACAGTTTTTTTGACATTGTCTTTAACATATTTTGACAAAGACCAATACTTTCTGATGCCTAGAACTCTTCTTAACTGGTTTATTCTCTTGTTGAGATACAGGAGTAAGTCGTACCCTATATCGCCTAAATGAGCTAACCATTTGTTATTCATAGTGATGCTGTCAAAAAAATCTCCATGAGTTACAAAATATCTCTTTTTATCGAGTCCTTTGTGTGTATATTCATCAACAACTTCTAGGCTATTACCAAGAAGTAGAGGTATAAATGGCCTTAAAAACTCGTCATGATTTCCTGAAACATATATGACAGTAGTCCCTTTTCTAGCTTTTCTCAAAATCTTTTGTATAACATCTGAGTTTGCCTGCGTCCAATTGAACTTTCTCTTAATCGCCCAACCATCTATGATGTCTCCGACTAGATAAAGATATTTTGACTCATTTTCTCTTAAAAATTCAAGAAGTTTTTCAGATTGCGAAAATCTGGTGCCAAGATGAATATCTGAGATAAATATTGCTCTATATTTCACTTTTTTTCATAAATCCTCTCGCTAAATTCTGCAAATTTTCCTCTGACTGCAGTTTGAAGCTCTATGGCAAATATCTTTAGTTCATTTGTCGAAAACTGTGACTGTTTTATCAATGATGTTAAGCCATTATTATATTTATTTAGATATAGATTGTCTATCTGTCTGTTGGAGCCTATGACTATCGCCATACAACTACTATCAAGTCTTGAGAGGATCAGTTGAGTTGTGTTTATTGAACTGTTTTGCCATTCGTCAAGTATCACTATGGCATTGTTTAGCGTTCTCCCTCTTGCTTCACCCGGCCAAAGCTTTTCAATGCGGTATTTTAATATCAATTCATCTATTTTTTGTTTGATATTTTCTGGTTCATTGTCTGAATCTTGTTTTTTATTCATGGATTTTGCTATAAATTCCATTGTGTCATACAGAGCCATGTTGTAGATGCGAAACTTCTCTTCATTGCCTGAAAGAAATCCTACATCAGCACCTCTGTCCAGACTTTCGATAGAATTTCTAGTATAAATAATCTTGTCATATAGGCCTTTTGAGATGAGTCTCATAGCACCATATATGGCCAAAAGTGTTTTCCCGCTTCCTGCTTTGGCATCAACAACTATTAAGTCGTAAATATCACTCGTAATTGCTTTGCTAAGTAGTTTTTGGTGTATGTTCATAGGTTTTACTTTGAAGCCGTGGAAATCATTTTTCTTGTGCAATATAACTCTTTTATTGTCTATGATGCCATACTCTTTTTTTCCATTTTTGCCTCTAAATTCATAGCTTTTGTTGCACTCAAGATGAGTTTTGTCCAAATCTTGAATATCCATGCCATTGAGTTTTTTTAGAATCTCGTCATCAACTTCAATACTTTTAAACAGCTCGATATCAGGCACTTCGGCTCTATCTTCTCTGAGTGTTTGTGTTTCAACTTCTTTAAAAAGTGCAAAAACTCTAGCATAAACATCTAAAGAGAGAAAGATAGCTTTTCTATTTTTATAGTAGTGTTTTGCAAGTTGGGCTACTTCTATGATTCGTTTATCATTGCTTTCAGCTATGCTGTTTTGCTCCATAGGAGTTTCGTAGTGATCCTTTGAGATTATATCTATAATATTGTCATTATTTAGCATTTTAACAATTTTAAATCCATTGTTTTGCTCTATCTTTTTAACTTGTGCATCAGCTAAAAATCTGGCAAATTCTCTGGCGTTATAGCCAACTTCATCAAGAAGTTTTTTCTTGTTTTCTAGTTCAATTAAAACTATTTCTGGTATTACTACGATATTTTTACCATCTTCGCAAAGTTCGGTTATGTGGTGTAAACCTTGAAGTATTATATTTGTATCGACTATATAAATTTTTTTATTCATTTTGAAATAGTACTTAACATTGATAACAATTTGATTACAAAAAAAGATAATTATCTATCTCTTTTAAGTTGAAATGTTTTATAATGTTTAAAATTTTTTCAAGGAAAAGGTATGAATAAACCATATTTAGAGTCATTTCCAAATGCGCAGGGGTATTTTGGAAAGTTTGGGGGAGCATTTTTGCCTCCTGAGTTGGAGGAGCAGTTTAAAGAGATAGAGAAAGCCTATCTAACTATCGGCAATTCTCATAATTTCATACAAGAGTTAAGAGATATAAGGAAGCATTATCAAGGACGACCAACTCCTGTGTATTATGCTAAAAGATTGACTGAGTTTGTGGGTGGTGGTAGAATTTATCTAAAAAGAGAGGATCTAAACCACACGGGAGCTCACAAATTAAATCACTGCATGGGTGAAGCGCTTTTGGCAAAATACCTTGGCAAAAAGAGGCTTATAGCAGAGACTGGAGCGGGGCAACATGGTGTGGCTTTGGCGACGGCTGCTGCGTATTTTGGGCTAGAGTGTGAGATTCATATGGGTGAAGTTGATATTCAAAAAGAGCATCCAAATGTCATCAGGATGAAGATGCTTGGAGCAAAAGTGGTGCCTGTCGGTTTTGGTGGACGAACTCTGAAAGAGGCGGTTGATTCAGCTTTTGGTGCATATCTTGAAGATCCCGTAAACTCACTTTATGCCATAGGTTCTGTTGTTGGTCCGCACCCTTTTCCAAAGATGGTTAGAGATTTTCAAAGCATAGTTGGTATCGAGGCAAAAGAGCAGTTTTTTGAGATGACAGGTAAGCAGCCTGACAATCTTGTAGCTTGTGTAGGCGGTGGAAGTAATGCTATGGGACTGTTTTCTGCTTTTATCGAAGATCCATGCGAGATTTATGCAGTTGAGCCGTTAGGCAAAGGCACAAAACTAGGCGAACATGCAGCAAGTCTGACTTATGGAAAAGAGGGGATTTTGCACGGTTTTAACTCTATAATGCTTCAAAATGAGGATGGAACTCCAGCACCTGTCCACTCAGTCGCAAGTGGGCTAGACTATCCATCTGTCGGACCTGAGCAGGCTTATCTAAATAAAGAGAAAAACAGAACAAATGCCGTGGCTATCGATGATGATGAAGCTATAAGAGCATTTTATGATTTATGCAAATATGAGGGGATTATCCCTGCGCTTGAGAGTGCCCATGCGGTCGCGTATGCGATGAAGTTAGCAAAAGAGAAAAAGTATGAGTCGATTTTGGTAAACCTAAGCGGAAGAGGCGATAAAGATATAGATTTTGTAGAGGAGAATTATCCGCCGGAAGATTACCTATAATTTTTTATCGATATATAATGTTTCATTGGCTAAAATATCTTTTTTAAAAATTAGACTTCTTTCAAAACTATTTCTTAGAGGGTAAATCCTCCCTGCGGTCTGAGCCTCACGAAATAGTTTTGAAAGAAGTCTATTGAAAGTAGCACATGGATATATTAGAAAAATTAGAAAATAAAGAGCGCCTGAGCTATGAAGATGGCTTGGCGCTTTATGAGCTTGATCTTTTTACTCTAGGAAAATATGCAAATGAAAGAAGAGAGGCCTTATATGGAAAGAGGGCCTACTTTAACATAAACAGGCATATAAATCCTACAAATATCTGCAAAGACATCTGCAAATTTTGTGCTTTTAGTGCAAATCGAAAAAATCCAAATCCATACACCATGACTCACGAAGAGATTTTAGCGGTCTTGGATGAATCCATAAAACACCATATCACCGAAGCGCATATAGTTTCAGCGCACAATCCTGATGCCGGGCTTGATTGGTATTTGGGTATGTTTTCAAAGATAAAAGCTAGATTTCCATCTCTACATGTAAAGGCTCTAACTGCTGCTGAGATAAACTTTTTGGCAACTGCTTATGAGATGAGTTATGAAGAGATTATAGATGAGATGATAGCTTCAGGCGTGGATTCACTACCTGGTGGTGGGGCTGAGATATTTGATGAAAAAGTTAGAAATTATATCTGCAAAGGAAAAGTCAGCTCGGAAAACTGGATGAAAATTCACCATATTTGGCATGAAAAAGGTAAAAAATCAAATGCGACCATGCTCTTTGGTCATGTAGAAAAGAGAGAACACAGAATCGACCATATGCTAAGACTCAGAGATGAACAAGACAGAGTAGAGGGCTTTAATGCCTTCATCCCTCTTGTTTACCAAAGAGACAATAACTATCTACATGTAGAGGACTTTTTGAGTTCAGTTGAGATACTCAAAACTTATGCTATAAGCAGACTTATGCTAGATAATATCCCTCACATAAAGGCATATTGGGCAACAAGTACGATAAATCTAGCACTGATAGCTTTGGAATTTGGAGCAGATGATTTAGATGGCACGATAGAAAAAGAGTCAATCCAATCAGCCGCTGGAGCGAAAAGCAGCAAAGGATTGCAACTGCAAGAGTTTTTGGATTTGATACAAACAAGCGGTTACACACCAGTACAAAGAGACAGTCTCTACAATGAGATAAAAATATACTAAGGAGAGAGTTTTGGGTTTTTTCAAACTTGAGGAACACGGTACGAGCGTAAAGACAGAGTTTACGGCAGGTTTTACAACATTTTTAACGATGATGTATATAGTTCCAGTTAATGCTATAATCATGAGCAAAACTGGTATGCCTATGGGGGCGCTTATCACAGCAACTGCTTTGATAACAATATTTTCAACAGTTTTAAATGGACTTTGGGCAAACACACCTATCGCCATGAGCGTTGGAATGGGTCTTAATGCTTACTTTACATTTGGTTTGGTATTGGGTATGAAAATCCCTTGGCAGAGTGCTTTGGGTATAGTTTTTCTATCAGGTATCTTGTTTTTAGTCCTCTCTTTTACTAAGTTTAGAGTTTGGGTGATGCAGAGTGTTCCATACGACCTTCGCCGAGCTATTAGTGCTGGTATAGGGGCTTTTATAGCTTTTATCGGACTCAAGCAGATGGGAATAGTAGTAAAAAATGATGCAGTTTTGGTTGGACTTGGTAATTTCAAAGATGTTCATCTTTTGATAGGTGTATTGGGAATGGTTTTGGTATTTGCTTTTTACGCTTGGAAGCTTAAAGGCGCTTTTATATTGGCAATTCTTGCAACTTCTATCGTCGCTTGGGTATCAGGAATCGCTCCATATCCAACAGAATTCTTGTCTATGCCAGCTTCCATCTCGCCAATCGCAATGCACTTGGATGTTATGTCTGCTCTTAAACTTTCACTTCTTCCTGTGATTATCACATTTTTGATCACAGATATGTTTGATTCACTAGGAACTCTAGCAGGAGTTGGATTTCGTGCAGGTCTGTTTAAAGATGATAGTAAAGAGCTTCAAAAAACGCTAGAAGTTGATGCGGCAGCTACAGTAGGAGGTTCACTTTTGGGTCTATCTACAACTACAAGTTTTATAGAGAGTGCAGCCGGAGTTGAAGAGGGTGGTAGAACTGGACTTACTGCTGTGTTTACTGGTCTATTTTTTATACTTACTCTTTTCATGATGCCTCTTTTCTCAGCAATCCCTGAAAATGCAATCTACCCTGTTTTAGTGATGGTTGGCGTTTTGATGTTTACCGAACTTTCAAATATAAACTTTAAAGATCCAGCTATCGCAGTTGCGACATTTTTGATTGTTATCATGATGCCTTTGACTTACTCTATCACAAATGGATTGGCATTTGGATTTTTGGCATACCTTTTGATTAAATTGCTCAAAAGAGAGTTTGATGATATCAATATCGGTGTAATTTCACTAGGTTTCATCAGCCTTATCGTATTTTTAGTGCATTAGGAGATAGTTTGAAATTTTATAGTTATGAAGAGTTTAAAGTCGATGTAAATTTGCTAGCCCATGAGATAAAACCATATAAGCCTGATGTCATACTAGCCATCGCAAGAGGTGGTATGACGCTAGGACATTTTTTGGCTGAAGCGTTGGAGATGAGAGATTTGTACTCTATCAACTCTATTCACTACGAAGAGACTAGAAAGTTAGATACGATAGATATCTTCAATATGCCAGATCTTTCTAAAGCAAAGAGGGTGGTTATAGTCGATGACATCATAGACAGTGGCGAAACAATGATAGAGATAAAAAAGGTTATAAGTGCAAAATATCCAGATCTTGACATAAAAGT
>JALSKH010000103.1 GCA_026988975.1 Campylobacteraceae bacterium | reverse complement strand
CCAAGAAATCCAAAATTTAACAAAACTACAGTTATGGCAACAGGTCAACTCTCTACCATAGAGACTGGCGAGCCTGTGATGATAAGTGAAATGACTATCTTAACAGCACTTAGAACTGCGGCAACTTCAGCTATGGCAGGAAAATATCTAGCTAGAAAAGATTCACATGTATTGTGTTTGATTGGTACTGGAGCGCAAAGTGAATTTCAAGCTTTGGCATTTGATACGGTTTTTGATATAGAAGAGATAAGATATTTTGATATCGATAAAAATGCGATGGATAAATTTGAGAAAAACATCTCAAAGTATGACTTCAAACTGACTAGATGCAAGAGTGCAAAAGAGGCTGTTAAAGGTGCAGATATAGTTACAACGATAACAGCTGATAAGAAAAACCAAACCATCCTCACAAAAGATATGATAGAAAAAGGTGTTTTTATCAATGGTGTCGGCGGAGATTGTCCTGGCAAAACCGAAATGAGTGCAGAGTTGGTGGCAAATACATCTGTCTTTATAGAGTATTATCCTCAAACCAAGATAGAGGGCGAGATTCAGCAGATGAGCGATGATTTTAAGACCACAGAGTTGCATGAAGTGTTAAAAGGATTGAAACCGGGAAGAAAAGGTAGTGACGAGATCACGCTTTTTGATTCGGTGGGATTTGCGATAGAGGACTTTTCAGTTTTGAAACTAACATACGAGTTGGCAAAAGAGTATCAAATAGGCAGAGATTTGGAGTTGATTCCTGTGATGGATGACCCAAAAAATCTTTTTAAATCTTTGATGTGATGTCAGAAAAAAAGATAAGACTTATAGAAGTTCCTTCTGATTTAGCAGGAGCAAAGAGCGGCGCTAGTATGGGCATTAATGCCCTGAAATTATCAAGTATATATGATGGCTCGAAATACTTTGAAAAGTTTCCATCCGTTGTTATCGAAGATGAAAACAGGGCTATTTACGAAGGAACAAAATATAAAACAGCCAAATATATTGACAAAGTTAGTCTTGTGATTCAAAGAGTGGCAAAAGAGGTCAAAAAGATGAAAGATGAGTCTCTTTTTCCTATCATAATGGCAGGAGACCACTCAACATGTGCAGGTACGATGGCAGGATTGAAAATGGCATATCCAGATGATACCATAGGAGTTGTATATATTGATGCACATGCTGATTTTCATACACCTTTTACCTCTCCATCAGGCAATATGCATGGTATGCCTTTGGCTATAGCTACAGGTCTAGACAATGCACAGATGAGTATAAATACCCCAACTACCCAAGAGCTTGAATATTGGAATAAATTAAAAAACCTAACACCAAAAACTCCTGTAAAACCTGAAAATATCGTCTTTTGTTCATTGCGTGACTATGAAGATGCAGAAAAGCATATCATAGAAAAGTACAATATAAAAAACTTTACAACAGAGATAATCACATACAGTGGCATCAAAAAAACAGCTTTTGACATTTTCCGAACTTTATCACACTGTGATCATATCTATATCTCTTTTGATGTAGATAGTATCGATCCGCTGTATATACCAGGTACCGGAACACCATCCCATGGAGGCTTGAGTTTTGAGCAAGCGCTACAGTTAAATATAGAGCTAATAAAAAATCCAAAAGTTTGCTGCTGGGAGAGCGCAGAGATAAACCCTATCTTAGACAAACAAAATATCTCAGGCAAATACTCTTTCGAAATCCTAGATTATGTAACAAAAAGTTTAATAGAAAATTACTAAAAAACGGTATAATATCACTATCAAAGGATTTTTAGATGGTATTGATGATAGATAATTATGATAGTTTTACTTACAATATAGTCCAGTATTGCCTGGAATTGGGTGCGGATTTAAAGGTTATAAGAAATGACGAGTTGAGCATCAAAGAGATAGAGGATTTAAATCCTAGTAAGATAATCATCTCTCCAGGACCCGCTACTCCAAATGAAGCCGGGATTAGTCTTGAAGTAATAGAACACTTTAAAGATAAACTGCCGATTTTGGGTATATGCTTAGGACATCAGGCGATTGCCCAAGTATTTGGTGGCAAAGTGGTTGAAGCTAAAAATATGATGCATGGAAAAACATCACTTATCCATAAAAGAAAAAAAACTTGCTTATTTGATGGTTTGCCAGAAGATTTCACTATGACAAGATATCACTCTTTAGTAGTAGAACAGGAAAACCTACCCTCAGTAGTCATACCAACTTCATATAGCACAGATGACCATGAGATAATGTCATTAGAAATAAGGGACAAAGATATTTATGGAGTCCAGTTTCACCCAGAGTCAATCTTGAGTGAATACGGATATGAGATTTTGGATAATTTTTTGAAATTATGAAAGAAAACATACAACTAGCCATAATTTTATTACTTAGTTCTATATTTTTAGTGTTAGAGACAAACTCTATCTCTATCTCGGCAAATGAAGCAGAGATATTTTTTCATGGAAATGGAATAGTCCATTATGTCTCACATATATTTACAGGTTTACTAGGTCAAAATGATTTGGCTCTTAGGCTACCATTTATAATTTTACATATATTTTCACTCTTTTTGATATATAAAATTGGCAAACTGTTTTTAAAGAGAAAAGTCGATAGAATCTTTTCAACCGCCATCTTTGCACTTTTACCAGGTGTAAATTCAGCGGCACTTTTAGTAAATTCTGCCTCTTTGGTTATATTTTTAACACTTTTATTTGTATATCTCTACATGTACGACTATAAAATAGCATCATATATCCTGCTAGTGTTAGCTCTTTTTGTTGATAACTCTTTTTCTATACTATATCTATCACTCATATTTTATGCTATTTCACAAAAAAACAATAAACTTTTGATTTTCTCTTTTCTACTATTTGGAATTTCAATGTACATGTATGGTTTTGATGATGGCGGTAAGCCAAAAGGTTACTTTTTAGATTCATTTGGCGTGTATGCTGCTATATTTTCTCCATTTTTGTTTCTATACTATATATATGCACTTTATCGAATTTTGATAAAAGAGGAAAAAAATCTGCTATGGTATATATCTTTTGTGGCATTTGTATTTTCGCTTCTTTTGTCACTTAGGCAGAGAGTGCACCTCGAAGATTTCGCTCCATTTGCGATTTTGGCAGTGCCTTTAATGGTAAAAGTATTTTTCAACAGCTATAGAGTGAGATTGCCAGAGTTCAGAAAATGGCACAAACTAATCACAGTTTTCATAATAGGCTTTTTAGTTATAAATAGTGCAATTATATTTGTAAATAAACCACTTTATCTAATCATAGAAAATCCAAAAAAACACTTTGCCCACAGGTATCATATAGCCAAAGAGTTAGCGATAAAACTAAAAAATAGCGGAATCACAGAGATAAATATACCAAATCAACGATTAGCCATAAGATTGAAATTTTACGGCATTAAAGATGGGGGAGATAAGATTTTAATCCAAAACAAAAATAGCGCAAAAAAAGAGGATAGTATAAATATCATATATTATGGTAAAATAGTAGGAAAATTTTATATAATTAGCTAAGGAGTAGCCCATGAAAAAAGCATTTACAATGATAGAGCTAGTATTTGTGATAGTAGTGGTCGGCATAATTTCAGCCATGATAGCTCCAAATTTTCAAAGAAATAGCCTAAGAGAAGCTGCTGATCAGCTGATAAGCCACATAAGATATACCCAGCACTTAGCGATGATGGATGACAAATACAATCCAAGTGATTCAAAATGGTTTTTAGGAAGATGGACTCTTAGATTTCAGCAAAACTTAGTATACACATCTAGCTTGCCACCAATTAAAACATATAGTAATGTGTGGGACTATAGTATATATTCAGATATACCAAATTATGTAGGTCATCATCCAGATTTAAATGGATTAGCAAAAAACCCATCAAACACACAACAGTACTTAAGTGGAGGATATGATAATGTTCTGCATGTCATGGATGATAAATCAATGAAAAATTTGAGGCTGGGTGACAAATATGGTGTAACAAATGTTGCATTTAGCGGAGGTTGTAGATCTAATATCCTTTACATTAACTTTGATTATCTTGGGAGACCATCAAATTCATTTCCAGGAGCCTCTCCATATGAAATTCCCTCACCAGGATATCATAAGCTCTTGGAACAAGCTTGTAAGATAACTCTTTCTGATGGCAGTAAAAATTTAACAATAGCCATTGAACCAGAAACTGGTTATGCCCATATTCTATAAATTTTAAATTTTTTCAAATCTTACCCATTTTTTAATAAAACTCTAAGCAACAACACTATATAATTTCGTCCTCGTTTGAGAGAACGAGTGTTACTAAGTCCTTGTTTTAGGGCTTAGAGTTCATTAAATTTTTACAATGTTAAATTATTCAATCTTTGAAATCTAAA
>JALSKH010000102.1 GCA_026988975.1 Campylobacteraceae bacterium | reverse complement strand
ACCGTAGCTACGGCTACGCTAAAAGCAAACTGCCTCGCATATGATGCTTTCTCATTCCGCCTAGGTGTGTTTATAGTGTGTAAGGTCAGTTATAATTTCTCCTAAGCATTACATATAATCTGTTCATAATCTTTTAACTCTTTTATCCCATCTTTTCCACAAACTCTACAGTTTGGATTTCTTTTCACCTCTATTTTATCAAAATCCATGCTTAATGCATCGGCTATAAGCAATTTATTACTCAAAAGTTCGCCTGCACCAGTGATGTACTTGATAGCTTCTGTTGCTTGTATGCTTCCTAATATCCCTGCGACTGAGCCTAAAACTCCAGCTTGAGAACAAGTAGGCACACTATCGCTTGGTGGTGGCGAATCAAACACACATGCATAACAAGCGGACTCGCTAGGAACAACTGTCATACTTTGAGCATTAAATCTCAAAATTCCACCATGTGAAAAGGCAACACCGGCTAAAACACAAGCATCATTTATCAAAAATTTTGTGGCAAAATTATCTGCTCCATCTATAACAAAATCATACTCTTTAACAATATCTAACAAATTTGAAGCATTTAAAAACTCTTCATAAATCTTGATATTGATTTCAGGGTTTATTGCTTGCATCTTATCTCTAGCAGAGACCACTTTAGAGATACCGATATCTTTTGTGGTATGGATTATCTGCCTTTGAAGATTGCTCAAATCAACAACATCTCCATCAGCTATACCAATAGTTCCGACTCCAGCTGCTGCTAGATATAAAGCAGCAGGACTTCCAAGTCCTCCAGCACCAACAATCAAAACTTTAGAGTTTAAAAGTTTCAGTTGTCCTTCGATACCAACTTTATCCAGTATGATATGCCTCGCATATCTTTGCACTTCATCGTCGCTAAAATCTTTTTTTATCATTTTTAATCTTTCATTACTATTTGTGATGATATAATACCAATTTATATTATAGGAGTCAATCAAAATGAAATTTTTATATTCGAGTAAATCACATTTTAACCTTGCAAATTTGATAACTTTTTCAAATATTGCTGCAGGACTTATAGCTACATATTTTATTTCCGAAAGCCACTTTTTATGGGCAGCACTCTTTGCTTGGATGGGAGGAGCGTTTGATATCTTTGATGGAAAAGTTGCGAGAAAATACAACTTATCTAGTGAATTTGGCATACAATTAGACAGTTTTGCAGACTTTTTAAGCTTTGTATTGGTGCCTGTATTTTTTATATTTCAAGCTATATACACTAACTCTTTTAGTGGATTTTGGCTATTTTTAGCTGGAATTGCCTCTATATATTATGTCATTAGTGGTTTAAGAAGACTCATACAGTTCAACATAAATGCAGATGCAGGAGAGGTAGAAAAATATTTTACAGGAGTACCGACTCCACTTGGAGCGATACTTCTATGGGTTGCGTATCTTATCAACTATACTAGTTTGCTCTCTGCAACATCTGTTGTGATTTTGATGATCATTTTTGCATGGAGCCTTAACTCAAAGATTAAAGTTCCACATCCTTAGGAATCTATCTTTTTATTAGTTGCACTAATATATGCTTATTATTTGAGCCATCATTAAAACTTTCTTCTTTTATGTTTAGATAGTTCAAAGACTTGATAAGTTGCCCCATCTTTTCGTAGCCATAAGTTCTAGTATCAAATCCTGGATTTGTTTTTTTGATATGAAGCGTAAGTCTAGTCAAAAGTGCCCAACTATCTTCATCAGAAACGGCATCTAGAGCATCGCTTATCATAGCCTTCAGTTTTTTATCACTACTTATGGTTTTCTTTGGTTTTGTCTTTTCTCTAAGATTTTCAGTAAATATAAATTCATCACAAGCTGATATGAAAGCTTCCGGAGTTTTTTTCTCTCCAAAACCGTACACCGCCAATCCATCTTCTCTTATCCTAGTAGAAAGTCTCGTAAAATCACTATCTGAGGATATGATACAAAAACCATCTACATTTTTATCATGAAGTATATCCATGGCATCTATAATGAGAGATGAATCTGTAGAATTTTTCCCAGTCGTATAGCTAAATTGTTGAATTGGCTGAATTGCGTACTTGTGCAAATGCTCTTTCCACTGTTTTAATCTCTCTGTCGTCCAATCCCCATATGCTCTTTTTATATTTGATATGCCGTATTTTGCAATCTCTTTTAAAAGATTTGAGATTATCGAAGCTTGAGCATTATCTGCATCAATCAAAACTGCCAATTTTAAGTTTCCTATTTTTTTATATTCCATTATTTTATCCTTCTAACTTATCAATATATTCCAAACTGCTATGCTAAAAAACGAGACTATTATACCTAAGGCTAGCGTATTTATAGCTAAGTCTTTATTTAGTCCACCTTTTATCGCAAATACTGTCGCCATGGTCATCGGAGGCATTGCAACTTCAAGAAGTGTTACTTTTGCCCAAATCTGTGTCATATCTATCGACATGTCCATTAACACAAGAACCAAAAAAGGTACTAGTATCATCTTTATAAATAGCGCTATGACATTTTCTCTAAAGTAATATCTAAGCGCTTTCAACTCTAGTTTCATACCGACTATTATCGTCACTAGCGGTATCAGCGTTGCTTGGAGCTTATCTAAAATTCCCTCTAGATATGGTGGAAATGAGGTGCCATGAAAGTATATAGCTACTACTATAGCGAAGAGTGGAGGCGAGAGAAATATCTGTTTTAACACATCTTTTTTAAAACCCTCTTTTTTACCTCCACCCCATGAAATAATAACAACACCAAAGGTCAAAAGCGCTATAAAAGAGCCTAGCTGATCATAGATAAGTGCATAAACCACCTCTTTCATAGAATATAGCGACTCTATATATGAAAAACCTACAAACGAAGTATTTCCAAAAATCGAAACAACCATAAATGTTGCTAAATCTTTTTTTGAAAGTTTTAAAGCTTTTCCGATAAGCAAAGAGATCAAAAAAGCTAAAAACATCGCTACATAGCTGATGATTATCACCTTCAAAACTCTATCATTGAACTCCAAAGTTCTAATTTTTGAAAGAGCTAGAGCTGGAAGCGAAAAGTAGATAACAAACTCTATAAGCGCACTTGAGATGTCCTCTTTAAAAATCTTAAAGAGATATCCAATCAAAACAAATAAAAATATAGGGGCAATTTGCTCTATCATCTCCACATCTCAATCTTACTTTTGCATTGGAGTGATTTTTCTACCAAATCCAAAAACTCTTCTCTTTTCATCTCCACTGCACCCATACTTTTGAGATGATCAGTTGGAATTTGGCAATCTATAAAATCTCCGCCGATCTCTAAAACTTTTTGACAAAGTGCCGCTAAAGCCGCTTTGGAAGCATCACTTACAAGGCTAAACATAGACTCTCCGCAAAACATACCTCCAAGATATAAACCATAAAGCCCACCTACTAACTCGCCCTCATAATAACTCTCTACGCTATGAGCAAAACCCTCTACATGTAAAGCTTGAAAAACATCTTGAAGCTCTTGATTTATCCAAGTGCCTTCACCACTGTTTTTTCTTATGGTTTTGCAATTTTCCATGACTTTTTGAAAATTTGTATCAAATTTTATATCAAATTTTTTTTGGCTTCTTCGCAAACTTTTTGAGACTTTTAACTCTTTTGGGAAAAGCACAAGTCTAGGATCCACAGACCACCAAAGCAGTGGGTCATTTTCATTATACCAAGGAAAAATCCCTTTTGTATAGGCACTCATAACCCGATCTCTGCTAAGGTCTCCACCCCATGCAACCAAACCCCCTTGATCCGCAATCCTTGGATCTGGGAAACTATTTGAGTATCTACTCAGTTGTGGTATATAGACTGTTTTAGGCAACTATAAGCTCTTATACTTAAATGTAAATTTATCTTTTTTAAAGTCAACAAAGACGCTACCACCCTTTTTAAGTTTTCCAAATAGTATCTCGTCGCTAAGTGGTGTTTTTATCTTCTCTTGTATGACTCTTCTAGCTACTCTTGCTCCTAAATCACTACTAAAACCCTCTTTTGCAAGCTCCTCTTTTGCCTTTTGGCTAAGAGTTATCTCCACCCTCTTCTCCTTTAATTGCTCAACAATCTCATCTATAAGTTTTTGCACTATATTTATCATCTCATCTTGACCAAGGGATTTAAAGTAGATGATTTCATCTAGTCTGTTTCTAAATTCTGGTGCAAAAAAGCTCTTTATGGCACTGCTTGCTTTATGTGTAGTATCTTTTTGAAACCCTACATGTACACCCTCTTTTGTACCTAGGTTTGATGTCATTATAATGATAACATTTCTAAAATCAGTCTTGATTCCATTGTTATCCGTCAATGCTGCTCCATCAAAAATTTGAAGCAATATATTTAATAGATCAGGATGAGCCTTCTCTATCTCATCTAAAAGCAAAACAGAGTATGGATGTTTTTTGATGCTTTTTGTCAACTGTCCACCCTCTTCAAAACCAACATAACCTGGAGGCGCACCGATGAGACGACTAACTGTATGTTTCTCCATATATTCGCTCATGTCGTATCTCTCAAAATGAACTCCAAGCTCATTTGAAAGCTGTTTTGCCACCTCTGTTTTTCCCACCCCTGTTGGTCCTGCAAATAAAAATGAACCTATCGGTGCTTCGGCATTGCCAAGTCCTGCTCGAGCTCGCTTGATGGAACGCACCAATGCATGTATAGCAATATCTTGTCCAAATACTTTTGATTTTATATTTTTCTCTAGATTTTTAATCACTTCTGCTTCATTTAGATTCAAATGTCTGTTTGGTATATGAGCCATTTTTTCTAGCACATTTTCCACATCTACTATACTAACGCTCTTTCTTTTTCGCTTCAAAAGGTGAAAAGATGCCCCAACCTCATCTATAAGGTCTATCGCAGAATCGGGCAAAAACCTATCATTTATATACTTTTTGGCAAACTCTACTGAACTTTTTAAAACACTATTTGGATACTTAATGCCATGATGTTTTTCATAACTACTCTTCAAACCTAAAAGTATCTTGTATGTATCATCCAAACTCGGTTCATCTATATCTATCTTGGCAAATCTTCTGCTAAGAGCTCTATCTTTGTCAAAGAAATTTCTAAATTCACTGTAGGTTGTAGCTCCGATGCACTTAAGAACCCCTGAGGCAAGTGAAGGCTTGAGCAGATTGGAGAGATCCATCGAGCCTCCACTTGTAGCTCCTGCTCCTACTATCGTGTGAATTTCATCTATAAAAAGTATGGCATTTTGCTCTTTTTCCAATTCCGAAAGTATCTCTTTTAGCCTCTTTTCAAAATCCCCTCTATACTTTGTTCCGCTAAGCAAAGAGCCCATATCTAGTGCGTAAAGAGTGGAGTTCTTCAAGATTTGAGGCACACAATCCTCTGCTATCATTTGGGCGATTCCCTCGACTACTGCAGTTTTGCCCACACCTGCTTCGCCTACTAAAAGAGGGTTATTCTTTTTTCTTCTGCAAAGAATTTGTATGACTCGATTACACTCATCAACTCTACCTATAAGTGGGTCTAGGGCACCCCGAGATGCTAAATCTATAAGATTTATACAGTACTTACCCAAAGCACTCTCACCGCTACTCTCTTGTTTTTGCTCAGGTGTTGTGGCGTGTGTTATAGCTTCAAGTATCTCTAGCCTAGAGACGCCTTGCTGCTGCAAAAGCCATGCGCTATATGAGTGCTCTTCCTGGAAGATTGAGACTAACAAATCAAAAACATTTGCTTCAATCTTACCTGCTGATTTCGAGTGAAGCATCATATTTTCAACTACTCTTGAAAGTGCAACGCTCTCTATGGGTTCAAAATCATCTTTATCTAATACTATCGGTGAATTTAGAGCAAAATACCTTCTAAGCGCATCTGAAATCTCATCCACATCTGCACCACACTCTTTTAAAACTTCTATGATAGAGTCATTTTTTAGCATAGCAAAAAAGAGATGCTCTATCGTGATATATTCGTATTTGTGTTCTCTTACAAAATTTATGGCATCACTAAACAGTATATTTAACTCTTGACTTACCATCTCTACTCCTCTTCCATCGTAGCACGAAGAGGAAATTGGTGCTCTTTTGCCAAAGAGTGGACTTGAGCCACTTTTGTTTCAGCTATCTCATAAGTATAAACTCCGCACAACCCTGAGCCATCTTCATGAATTTTAAACATCGTAGCATTTGCTTTTTGGGCATCTTGATGAAAAACATTTACCAAAATATCAACTACAAAATCCATACTAGTATAATCATCATTTAAAAGCATCACTTTATAAAGTCTAGGCTCTTCGAGCTCCAATTCACTTCTATTTTCTATCTCTTCTTCAACTCTAGCCATTTCTAAAATCCTTCATTGCCCTTTGTGTTTCCCTTTGGGCATCTTTTTTCTTTAGTGCCTCTCTTTTGTCGTGTAAGGCTTTACCTTTTGCTAGCGCAATTTGTATTTTTACTATATTTTTTGAGTTAAAGTATAGGCCAAGAGCTACTATACTCATGCCGTCTCTAGATACTTTTCTCTCTAGTTTTTCTATCTCTCTTTTATGCAAAAGAAGCTTTCTGTCCCTTCTTTCTTCAGGTGCATAGTTCATATTTGCCGTACTCAGATGAGAAACATGCATACCAAATAGAAATGCTTCACCCCTTATAATTTTCACAAAAGAGTCCTTAAGATTTACCCTAGAAGCCCTTATCGCCTTGACTTCACTGCCCTTAAGCTCAATTCCGGCTTCAAACTTCTCTAAAACCTCATAATCATGATAAGCTTTTCTATTTCTCGCTACTGTTTCACCCATCTGTTTTTCCTATTCCAAAAAAACTGCTTCCACTTCCGCTGAAGAATAGTCCTTTTTTTCTGTAGTTATCTAACTCTTTTTTTACTTTGATTGCCGGTTTTAACAAATCGTTAAGTTCTAAATCACTATATCTGCTCAGAAGCTCCACACTTGTCATTTTTGACATTTTATCAGCTAATTCTAAATCTATCCTATAATCTTCTCTGAAAGTTCTATAAATTTTGCCTGTATCACACTTGATTTTTGGTGTTATGATCTCTACATGTAGAGGTTGTTCTTCAAATTTTTCCACTATTTCGCCTATTCCACTTACATTTGCACTCTTAAATCCATATACAAAAAAGGTAACATCCGCACCCACTTTTTGGGATATTTTTGCTAGTTTTGAACTGCTCAAACCAAGTCTTGCTTCACTATTTACCATATGCAAAAATGTCGCAGCATCACTACTTCCACCGCCAAGTCCAGCAAATGATGGGATATTTTTTTCAACTCTTAAAGCTTTTTTTGAAAAAATATCTTTTAACTGCTCTTCATAGCCCTCTTCTTGCAGAACTTTGTATGCTTTAAAGATTGTATTTTGCTCTAGGTTACAACCAAAATCTCCGACTAGCTCAAACTCCACATTTGATGTTTTTTTACAAAAATAGAGCTCATCAAAAAGATTTTCCACCAAGATAAATCTCGAGAGTATCTCATGATAACTACCTCTAAAGCCAACAATCTTCAAAAAAATATTTACTTTTGCAAATGCCTTGTATCTCATTTTTTCAATTTTTCACTTAGTTTGCCAATTTCGCTTAAGTCAACTTTTACAGCCGCTTTGATATTTGTATCTTTTACCACCTCTTCTAACTCTTTTCGCAAAATCAACATCTCTTTTGGAGCATCAATTCCAAGCTTTATAACACCTTTGGAAACATCCATAACAGTGATGGTTATCTTATCACCCAAGAGTACTGATTCCCCTACTTTTCTTGATAATACTAGCACAATTTTACCTTATTTAATAGATATTCTACGCCATCGCCACCTATCTTTATGATAGCTAGATATCCTTTATCTATAAATTTATAGATTCCATTTTTTTGATTTTCAAATGACTCTTTTTGCAACTTTCTTCCAAGTTCTATATCACTCAAATCACCTCTGTATATATTATCTTCTATCGGCAAAAAATTAAGAGGATCCAGAGTCTCCTCATCTTTAAAAACAAAATCGCCCTCACTTAGTCTCTCTAGCGAACTAAGCAAGCCACTAAATCCCAACTTCCTTGCAAATAGCTCACCTATACTTCTTATATAGCCGCCCTCACTGATACTTACTTCAAATGTTATAAATGGGTGCATATAATGTAAAATTTTAAAATCATAAATAGTACTTTTTATACTTCTTAGCTCAAACTCTTCACCCTCTCTAGCTAAATCATAAGCCCTTTTTCCATCAACTCTTTTAGCGCTATATTTTGGCGGTAGGTACTCAATCCCACCCAAAAAACTCTTTGAGATTATATTTAGCGAATCAAGTGAAAATGGTGCTAAAGTCTTAACTTCTTCTATCTTTTCAGTATCTAGCGTTGGACTATAAGCGCCTATCCATAGAGTTGCTCTGTATCTCTTTGGTGCTTTTTTTATAAATCTAAATAGTTTAGTAAACTGCCCAAAAGCAACTATCAAAACTCCGCTTGCAAAAGGATCAAGCGTACCTGAAAATCCAGCTTTTTTTACTCCATATCTTCTCTTAATAGTTCGCAAAAAGTAGTTTGAAGAGACTCCTTTTGGCTTATATGCTACAAAGAGTCTGTTCATATCTTTTCAACAAACGAAGCTAAAATATCTCTTTTTGTTCCACTAAAATTTATCTTTAGCTTAAACTCTCTTTTAACTTTACTTATCTCAAATACTCTTCCGATTCCAAAAATTTTATGCTTAACCAAATCACCTTTTTTAAAAGAGGTTGTCTTCTCAAGCACAAGACTTCCCTTGCAAACGCCTGCCTCTTTCAAAAACCTGCTCTTTTTCAACTCTGCTCTTCTTCCTTTATAAAATCTGCTTCCAACATAGCTAAGAGTTAACTCCCTTTTTGCTCTTGTTATCGCCACATACCCGAGTCTTCTCTCCTCTTCTATATCGCTACCATCACCGATAAGCGGGAAAAAACCCTCTTCTAAACCCATCACAAAAAGATACTCAAACTCCAAACCTTTACTGGCATGCACGCTCATGATGGAGATATGCTCATTATCTATCTGATCTTGGTCACTTTGAAGTGCCAAATCATTTAAGAAATCATCCACACTTGCTTCAGGATTTTGCTTGACAAAATCTCTATAAAGTCCATAAAATTCATCTATATTTGAAACCCTATCAAGTGCATCAGGAAGAGCAGAGTAGTACTCTCGTATGCCAAAGGCATTCTCAAACTCAAAGATAAAGTCATAAGAGCTATCTTTGTTTAACTCTTTGAGTCTTGCGATATCATCTATAAACTTCTCTAAAGCTACAAAACTTTTCTTGCTTGTTATCTTCTTTACCTCATCAACATGAGTTGTTATAAATTCGTACATAGACATTTTGTTTTCATATGAACGCTTTAAAATTTTTTCTATAGTAACCTTTCCGAGACCTCTTTTTGGCTTATTTACCACTCTTTTCATAGAAAAATCATCATGCTCATTTGCTATGATTCGCAGGTAGCTTATGAGATCTTTGATCTCTGCTCTTTCGTAAAATTTAACTCCGCCTACCATATTGTAAGAGATACCCTCTTTGTTTAAGCCCTCTTCCAAAGAACGACTTAGTGCATTTATCCTGTATAAAACTGCTATATCTCTAGGATCTACTCCACTGTCTATGAGTTTTCGGATCTTTCTTGCTATGGTTTTTGATTCATAATTTTCATCATGTGACTCTATAAACTCTATCTCTTTTCCATCTCCAAAAACACTTGTGAGATTTTTGCCTATCCTCTCTCTGTTGTGGTCGATCAAGTCATTTGCGGCTTTTAGTATTTGATTTGTAGATCTATAGTTTTTTTCCAATTTTGTGATTTTTACATTTTCAAATGTGTTGTGAAACTCTAGTATATTTTTTATATTTGCCCCACGCCAACCATATATACTCTGATCATCATCTCCAACTACACATAAATTTTCATGTGTTTTACAAAGTTTTCTCAAAAGTCTGTATTGAAGTTCATTTGTGTCTTGATACTCATCAACCATAATGTACTTATATCTCTGGCTGGTTTGGATGCACAACTCATCATCAAGCTCAAGGATTTTATAGGTTAAAACAAGCAAATCATCAAAATCTACTAGATTATTGCTTTGTGTATAGTTTTCATACTGCTCATATAGTTTGGCTATAGCTTTATACTCTTTTTTCTCAGCCTTTCTAAAAACCTCTTCTGGTGAGATAAGTGAATTTTTGTATCTTGAAATTTCACTAGCTACCATAGAGACTGGCATATCTCCTCCAAAACTTTTTATGATTCTTTTTTTATCATCTGTATCTATAACTACAAAGCCATTGTTTCGGTTTAGTTTATTTATATGAAACTTCAAAAATAGTAGTCCGAACTTGTGAAAAGTGCAAAGCAGTGGTGGATATCTGACATCTTCAATAAGGCTCAAGGCTCTATCTCTCATTTCGTTGGCTGCTTTGTTTGTAAAAGTCAGCGTTAGTATATTTGCCGGGTCAATTCCTAAAGATATAAGATAAGCAACTCTAGAAGTTATAGTTTTTGTTTTTCCGCTTCCCGCCCCTGCCAAAATGAGCAAAGGACCATCTATATGACAAGCAGCTTCTCTTTGGTTTTCGTTTAATTCATCTAAAATTTTATCCATATTTAACTTTCATACTATATATTTACATTTATTATATCAAAAATTATATAAATCTTACAAATATTCTACAAATTACTATTGTATAAATTATCATTTTTAGTTATAATTTAAAAAATATATAAGTTATTAGGAGATTTTATGTTAAAGGACTTCACAAAAATGGAAACTTTTCTAACAGTTGTTAGAGAAAAAAGTTTTTCTAAAGCCTCAAAAAAATTGGGTATTTCTCAACCTGCAGTAACTCAACAGATAAAACTATTGGAAGATTATATCGAAGATAGGATAGTAGATAGAAAAAAGAATGGTATAAGACTCACTAAAACTGGAGAAGAGCTATACAAGATAGCACTAAAACTAGATAAGTGCATAAATAGTTCTGAAAA
Organism: Campylobacteraceae bacterium; assembly: GCA_026988975.1. Taxonomy (GTDB): domain Bacteria; phylum Campylobacterota; class Campylobacteria; order Campylobacterales; family Sulfurospirillaceae; genus JAADIZ01. The sequence goes on along the minus strand of JALSKH010000102.1, from coordinate 5,277 downwards.
AGAGATGTTGAAATTAATCAATAAAGATATCGTCTTTATACTTGGCGCATCATTTATGGTTGGTAACTATATCCTTCCTGCATTTTTAAATAAAATAAAATCAGAGATAAAAAACGACATTATGCTTCAAATCGATGATTCCAAAAAGATAACAGAAGAGTTGATAGATAGAAAGGTTGATTTTGCTATACTAGAGCATCCTGTTTTTGTTGATGATCTTATCTTTAGAGAGTGGTTAGAGGATGAACTATTTTTAGTCAGCAAATCTCCACTTCCAAAGTATGTAAAGCCAGAAGATTTATATGGATATCACTGGATTTGCAGAGAAGAGAGTTCACACACTAGAAAGATAATCAGAGAAGCATTTGAAAGTATAGATATAGATTGTGAAAGTTTTGATCTAAGAAGTGTTGTTTCAAGCTCAACTGCCGTAAAACAGATGATTTTGAAAACTCCAAGCGATGATACACCAACAGTGTCTATAATCTCTAGACATATCATAAAAGATGAATTAGAAAACGGGCAGTTGTATTGCGCTAGAATTAGGGGAATTAAACTCTCAAGAGTACTATATATAGCCTATTTAAAAGAAAGAAAGCATGATGCATTGATAGACACTCTCATCACTTTCTTAATGAATAAAAGAAGGATATAAGGTCAGTTTTAAGGCTACTTTTTCAATAACTTTTGATTTTGGGGGTTCGACAATAGAGCCTCCATCGATCTTTTTACTCCCTTGTTTTTTTGCTTCTGTTTTTTAACTTCATAAGGAATGCTTAGATTTATAAACAGCGGTGTATCTTCAACTATAATCTGTAGTACAGAGAGAAATGGCACGCTCACTAAAGAGCCATAATTATCCGCTCCAAAGCCAGCTTCAAAACTCAAAATATCTTCACCGATCATAGCACTATCATAAGTATATCCAGCTAGCACAAACATAGTAATAGGTTTAAATGTATCGATTATCTCTTTTGGGAGTTCTGGCTCAAAGCTAACATCTGCAACATTTGTTAAAACAGAAAAGTTTATATTTTCACTCAACAGATACTCTAACAACTCCTCTATGTGGGCGCTCATCATATCGCAAAATTTTTCACTACTTAATGCTTTGTTTAACACTGCTCTTCTCCCTTTATAAGTTTTTCCAAAACTGCCATCCTGACAGCTACACCATTTTTTACCTGCTCCAAGACTTTACATCTTGAATCATCCATCATTATATCATCTATATCTACATTTCGATGTACTGGTCCTGGATGAAGAAGCAAAATATCTCTTTCCCCAAACAGTTCTTTAGTGATACAAAAATCCTCTGCATAATCTTTAAGTGAAGCATATATCTGATTTGCATGTCTCTCAGTCTGCGTTCTTAGGCTCATGATGATATCTACACTGTCGATTATCTCTTTGACATCGTGAGATGTTCTTAGATGCGTTTTTGGCAAAAAATGTGGAGGAGCAACCAATATAACTTCCAAGCCTGTTCGGCTCAAAAGCTCTATATTGCTATTTGCTACTCGAGAGTTTTTTATATCGCCTATGATTGCTATCTTTTTACCTTTAATATCACCTTTAAAGTGTTGTTTAATAGTAAACAGATCCAAAAGAGCCTGTGTCGGGTGAGCATGTGAGCCATCTCCACCATTGATAAGCGGGCACTTTACATGCTTTGAGAGGATATGTGGAACACCTGCCCTTTTATGCCTAACAACGATAGCATCTGGTCCCATAGCATCAAGATTTGCAGCAGTATCAAGTAGCGTCTCACCTTTGCTAGACGAACTATGAGAAACATCCAAACTGACTACACTAGCACCCAACCTCTTGGCTGCAATCTCAAAACTACTCCTAGTTCTAGTAGAGTTTTCAAAAAATATAGTGATAATCATACGATTTTGAAGTATATCTCTTTGTTGATTATCTAAAAAAAGCTCCGCTCTCTCAAACAGCTTTTCTATCTCATTCATGGAAAAATCTCTAGTATTTATAAGGTGCTTCAAAAATTCGTTCCTTAGAACTGACTTTGTCAGTTAAATATTTGAAATATATTAACAAATTTTTGATACAATAATGCTAAAAAGGAGTAATATCATGAAAAAAACATCAATTTTTATCCTAGTTTTACTATTTTCAACTTCACTTTTTGCTGAAAGTATCATTTTTAACGACAGTGTCAGAGTTATAAAAAGCTCTCCGCAGTACAGAACTGTTACCACTAGAACTCCATATCAAGAGTGTTGGGACGAACAAGTTCCAGTCAGTTCAAACAGCGGCGTAAATGATAATATCGGGGCTCTCATAGGTGGAGTTGCTGGCGGCATCTTAGGACATCAAGTCGGTGGAGGAAGTGGAAAAACAGCTGCAACTGTTGGCGGTGCTATCATCGGAACGCTAGTTGGAAAAAATCTTTCTCAAGGTCAAAATTCAGGCACAACTACATACAGAACTCAAAAAAAGTGTGTCACAAAATATGACGAGAGAAGTAGCGAGAAATTTGTAGGTTATAAAAATATAGCAAACTACAGAGGCAAAACAATAGTCAAATATAGCGATAGACCACTAAATAGGATCAGACTCCGTATCAGCGTGGACTACTAGCCTTTCTACAATCTCCTCCAAATCATTTTGGAGAGTTAAAACCTTGCTAAATTTATCTTTATAAAACGGCAGGGTTTTCTCTCTAAACTCCTCTTTGTCTCTTAGGTTTACACACCATTCATACTCTATTTTCAAAGAGTCTAAAAAATTTATATTTAAAAGTGTATCGTTTATGCATCCAAGTTTTGAGTGGCTAATCAACAGTACTTTTGTATCAAACAAGTCGATCAAATCATACATGTAGAGATCTTTTTCTATGGGTACCATCAACCCACCAGCTCCCTCTATAAGTACTATATCACTAACTTTAGCTATCTTTTCAAATGTAACTCGCAGGACTTTTGCATCTATATTTTCTCTATCTTTTGAGACATAAGGAGCTGCGGGCAAAGTAAATTGGTAAGGCACAATATCTTCACATGTAAAATCTCTTAAGTCAGGGTTTGTTTTTTTTGCAGCATCAAGCAAGAGTTTGCCATCAAGCGGAAACTCCACGACCCCAGTTTCTACAGGCTTTAAAACCCCCACTCTCAAGCCTCTTTTCCCTAAAGCATCTATCAGATTAAGTGTTGCGTAAGTCTTTCCAATATCAGTATTTGTAGCTGTTATAAAAATCGGTCTATATAGCATATCTTCTCTTCTTCGCTTAGAAATGAAGCCTTAAAAGAGTTTCGAGCTAAAGTTTTTATCTGCTCTTTACTCATCTTTAAACTTGTTGCAATTGCTTCAAAATTTTCGTTTAGGTAACCTCCAAAATATGCCGGATCATCCGAGTTTACCGTCACCATTAACCCATACTCCAACAATCTCTTGATATTATGCTCTTTCATATCTTGCATAACTTTGAGTTTTAGATTTGAAAGAGGGCAAACAGTCAAAGGAATTTGTTCTTTTTTTAATCTTTGTATTAGTTCCTTATCCTCTTCACATCTCACACCATGGTCGATTCGTGCAACATGCAAAAGGTCAAGCGCTTCTTTTATGTAGCTAGCATCCCCCTCTTCTCCTGCATGTGCTACGCACTCATAACCTGCATTTTTAGCCATTTGGAAAACTTTTTGAAATTTAGATGGTGGATTTCCAAATTCACTAGAGTCAAGTCCTACACCTTTTATAAAATATTTATAAGGCAAAGACTCTTTGAGTGTAGCTATCGCATCATCTTGACTCAAATGCCTCAAAAACGACATAATCAAAAATGATGATATGCCGTACTTTTTTTGTGCATCACCCAGTGCTTCGATGATTCCCTCAACCACATCTCCAAAAGCTACACCTCTGCTAGTATGCGTCTGAGGATCAAAAAATATCTCTACATGTAGGATATTTTGATCATGACACTTTCTGAGATAAGCCATAGTAAGCTCATAAAAATCATCACTATCCACCAACACACTAGCACCTGCATAATAGATATCCAAAAAAGATTGTAAAGAGTCAAAACTGTATGCTTTTTTAACATCCTCAACACTGTTATATGGTATAGTTATGCCATTTTTCTTGGCTAGCAAAAACATTAACTCTGGTTCAAGCGTACCTTCTATATGAAGATGTAACTCTGCTTTGGGTAGATTTTGTATAAAATTTTTCATAGTTACCATTATATCATCTTCACAATCATTTCACTTTTAAGTTTTACAATTTCAATATAAAAAACGAGGAGAAAAAAATGAAAAAAGTAACATTATCTATCATATCTTTAATAATAGCGACTTTGGCTCTTCAAGCTAACTCTTTTGATACTACTGAGTATGTGAAAGTGACAAAATCAAAAGCAAAATACGAAAATGTCATAAGAAGAGAACCATACCAAGAGTGCTGGGACGAAAGAGTACCAGTCAGAAGAAACCACCACAGACGACACTCAAACACAGATGGATTTGGCACACTAATAGGTGGAGTAGCTGGCGGCATACTTGGTAATCAGATAGGAAAAGGCAGAGGAAAAACAGTCGCAACCATCGGCGGAGCACTCATCGGCTCAATAGTCGGAAATAATCTCTCACAAAGAGACTCATACGATGGAGATAGCTACGAATACACAACATACGAAACAAGAAGAAGATGCACCACTCACTATGACGAAAAGAGTGAAAAAAAATTTGTAGGATATAAAAATATAGGATTTTACAAAGGAAGAAAGATAGTAAAATACTCACAAAGAAAACTAGACTACATACCCGTTACTATCACGGTAAGCTATTAAGTAATTAACTGACCTTACACACTATAAACATACCTAGATGTGCTTATAGTGCGTAAGGTCAGTGATTAAAAAGAACTAATAGAAAAAATCTCTCTGCAGGAGGAAGTGCAGACTTGCTTTGCCTCACATAGTTTTTGTCAAAAATTTGATAAGAATATATCAATTATAATAATTGTTTTGCAATTGATTTCAAATCTTATATAAAGAAATCTGAAATAGAACTGTTATTTATAAAAAAAGATATTAGATAGGATTTATTTGCAATTAAGTTTTATTAGTGTAAACTTTTACAAATATTAAATAGTAATTATTATTATTTAATAAAGTTTATACAAAGGATGACTATGAAACAGCTAACTACAACAGCAGGTAATCCCGTAGGTGATAACCAAAATTCTCTAACTGCAGGAGAAAGAGGTCCTGTGCTGATGCAAGACTATTATCTTATAGAAAAGCTTGCCCATCAAAAC